>NZ_KV791374.1:30872-74378 GCF_001807895.1 Stenotrophomonas sp. HMSC10F07 | reverse complement strand
TGGGGGCTCGATGGCGCCATTCATGGCGCCAACGGTCCTGGTCAGCCCCCTGCGCCATCACCAGATGATTTCACGCGAGCGCGGGAAGTAACGGCGGCGAGCAAGTAAAACGAAAACGCCGGGCAATGCCCGGCGCGTCGCACCCCGTCTGGTGGAGAGCCCCCCTTTGTTAAGGGGGGCGCGCCCCTGGGAATCGCAGGAGCGATTCCCAACGTTGCTATGCAACGGCCCGAAGGGCGCATGCCATGGATGGCATGCGTAGCGGCGCGGGGGATAGGTGGAATGCGGGGGCAGTTCTGGCGAACCGCCTCGCGGTTCGTCAGAACTGCCCACCGAACGTGAATTGCAGGCGTTCGATCTTGTCATCGTCTTCCTTCTTCAGCGGGAAGGCGTAGCTGATCGAGATCGGGCCGACCGGGGCGCGCCACAGCAGGGCCACACCGGTGGATACGCGCAGCTCGTTGGCCTTGAAGTTGTCCACGCCGGTATACACGTTGCCGAAGTCGACGAAGGCCGACACGCGCGCCGACGGGCTGTCGAACAGGCGCGGGAAGTAGGCTTCCACCGAACCGACGGTCTTCAACGAGCCACCCAGCGGCTGGCCTTCCGGATAACCAGTAGTGACTTCGCGCGGGCCGAGGGTGTTGTCCTCGAAGCCGCGTACCGAGTTGGTACCACCGGCGTAGAAGTTCTCGAAGAACGGCAGGCCGCTTGCGGTGACGGTGCGGGTGGTGCCATCCGGATTGGTCAGCGTACGGGTGTAGTCCTTGCCGTAGGCATCGCCGTAGCCGATTTCGGCGCGGGTGTTGATCACCAGCGACGGCATGATCGGCCAGTACTTGCTGATCTGGTAGTTCAGCTTGTAGTACTCGATGGTCGAACCCGGCAGCGTGGTTTCCAGGCCCACGCGCTGGTAGGTGCCGCGGGTCGGCATGAAGTAGTCGTTGCGCGAGTCGCGCGCCCAGCCCAGCTCGGTGCGCCAGGCATGGAAGGTGCGCTTACCGACGGCGTTGATGTAGTCGATGATCGACTGCGGGGTGGAGCCCTGGTAGGTGGTGATCTGGTTGCTGTCGATGCCGAACATCAGCGAGACGGTGTCGGTCTCGGTCAGCGGCACGCCGAACACCACCTGCGCGGCACCGTTGGTGCTGTTGTACTGCGCGGTGTTGAAGTCGGAGTAATCCAGTTCGCGCCAGGACAGGTTGTAGCCCAGCGACACGCCGTCATCGGTGAAGTACGGGTTGGTGTAGCTGAAACCGTAGCGCTGCAGGTAGCTGCTGCGCGAGGCTTCGACCGACACGCGGTTGCCGCCACCGAGGAAGTTGTTCTGCGACAGCTGCACCGAGGTGGTCATGCCGTAGGACTGCGAGTAACCCAGGCCGAACACGAAGCTGCCCGAGGTGGTTTCCTTGACGTTGTAGACGACGTCGACCTGGTCGTTGCTGCCGCTGACGGCCGGGGTCTCCACTTCCACCGATTCGAAGTAGCCCAGGCGCTGCAGGCGGATCTTGGAGCGGTCGATTGCGGCCTGCGAGTACCAGCTGTTCTCGAACTGGCGCATTTCGCGACGCATCACTTCATCGGACGTGCGGGTGTTGCCGCGGAACAGGATGCGGCGCACCGACACGCGCGGGCCGGGCACGACCTGCATGTTGATGGCCACGGTCTGCTCGGCGCGGTTGGTGGTCGGAATCGGGTTCACCTTGGCGAACGCGTAGCCGATGTTGGACAGCGAATTGGTGATGGTGTCCGAGCTGAATTCCAGCAGGGCACGCGAGAACGTGTCGCCGGACTTCTGGATCACCATGCGCTCGACGTCCTCCTGCGGGAGGATGGTGTCGCCGCTGACCTTGATCTCGGAGATCTTGTACTGCGCACCCTCGGTCACGCCCGCGGTCAGGAACATGTCGCGCTTGTCGGGGCTGATCGAGACCTGGGTGGAATCGATGCTGAAATCGACGTAGCCGCGATCCAGGTACCAGGAGTTGAGCTTTTCCAGGTCGCCGGACAGCTTTTCCTTGGAGTACTGGTCGTCACGGCGGTACCACGACGCCCAGTTGTGCTCCTTGGACTCCCAGGTCTCCAGGATGTCCTTGCTCTCGAACTTCTCGGTGCCCACCAGGTTGACGTGGCGGATCTTGGCGGCCTTGCCTTCCTTGATGGCGATGGCGATGTCCACGCGGTTGCGGTCCAGCGGGCTCACCGTCGGGGTGATGTCGACGTTGTACTTGCCACGGTCGTTGTACTGGCGGCGCAGTTCCTGGGTCACGCGGTCCAGGCTCAGGCGATCGAAGGTGCCGCCCTCGGTCAGGCCGATGTCGGACAGGCCCTTGAGCAGCTGGTCGGACTTGATGTCCTTGTTGCCGGTCACGGTCAGCTTGTTGATCGCCGGGCGTTCCTTGACGGTCACCACCAGGATCGTGCCCTGGCGGTCCAGCTGCACGTCTTCGAAGAAGCCGGTCTTGTACAGGGCGCGGATCGTCTCGCCGACCTTGTTGTCGGTGATCGTCTCGCCGCGTTCAACCGGCAGGTAGGTGAACACCGTGCCCGAGCTGATGCGCTGCAGGCCATCGACGCGGATGTCGCTGACAGTGAAGGGCTCGGCTGCCTGGGCCAGGGCGGGAGCGCCGGTGACGGCGGCGAGGGCGAGGGCCAGCAGGCGGCGATTGGGGAGTCGCGTCATGTCACGTCCGGTAGGAAGGTCGATTTCATTGGTGCGGGATGCCGACGCTGTAGACGGCAACAACGTGGAAAAGTTCATCGCGGGACCAGGCCGAGGATGTCGTTGTAGAACGCCAACCCCATCAGCCCGGCCAGCAACGCCAGGCCGATGTATTGGCCGGCGGCGATGGCACGCTCGCTCAGCGGGCTGCCCTTGACCAACTCGATAAGGTAATACAGCAGGTGGCCGCCGTCCAAGATCGGGATCGGCAGCAGGTTGATGATGCACAGGCTGAGCGACAGCAGGGCAAGGAACTGCAGGAACCAGTCGAGGCCGCGCTTGGCCGAGACATTGGCCACGCGGGCGATGGTGACCGGCCCGGAAACGTTCTGCAGCGAGGCCTTGCCGGTCACGATGCGACCCATCATGCCCAGCGAGTCGGCGGCCAGGCGGCCGGTCTCGCGCACCGCCACGGTCACCGCATCCAGCGGGCCATAGCGCAGCAGGGTGTCATAGGCGGGGCTGTAGCTGGTGGGGAAGCCGACGCCGATCTGCCAGACCGGATTGCCCTTGCCGTCCTTGCCCTGGCGCGGGGTGACTTCCAGCGCCAGGCGCTCGCCGCCACGCAGGACCTCGATCATTCCCGGCCCGCCGGCACGGCCCAGGGCCTGGATCTCGCCGATCACCTGGTCGACGCTGTCGATGCGCTGGCCATCGATGGCCACGATCAGGTCGCCTGGCTGCAGTTGCCCTGCCACCACGGAGTCCGCAGTCAGCGATTCCACTTGCGCCGGCTGCAGCCACGACTGCCAGTGCAGGCCAGCCAGGATCGGCACCCGCCGCTCATCGAAACCCGCCGGCAGCTGCGACAGCGGCAGGGTGCGCGTGCGTACCTGGTCGGCCGTATCCAGCACTTCCAGCTTCACGTCGCGGCGGTCCATCGCGGCTGCGGTCAGCGCCATGCTGGCCTCGCCGAGGGTGACCACCTGGCGGTCGTCCACGCGCAGCACGCGGTCGCCGCTGGCCAGGCCGGCACTGGCGGCGATGCCGCTGACACGGCCGATGGTGGGCGAGTAATCCTGCTTGCCGATCACGAACATCGCCCACAGCAGCAGGATGCACAGCAGCAGATTGGCGATCGGGCCGGCGGCAACGATCGCGATGCGCTGCCAGACGGTCTTGTGGTTGAAGGCCTGGCCGCGCTCGTGCGGGTGGACTTCGACCTCGCGTTCGTCGAGGAACTTCACGTAACCGCCCAGCGGGATGGCGGCGATGGCGAACTCGGTGCCGTGCCTGTCGCGGCGCGACCACAGCGGCCGGCCGAAGCCGACCGAGAAACGCAGGATCTTGACCCCGCACAGGCGCCCGACCCAGTAATGCCCGAACTCGTGGAAGGTGACCAGCAGCCCGAGGCTGACGATCATCCACCAGACCGATCCGATGAAGTCAGTCATGCAGGCTCACAGTGGTGGGCAGGGGCGGCGGCGTCATGCTGGGCGAGGCGGTCGTTCAGGCGGCGTCGATGGCGTTCAGGGTGAGCTGGCGTGCCCGCTGGTCGGCGGACAACAGGATCTCCAGTGTATCGGCTGGCTGGGTCGGCAGTGTTGAAAGAGCGTTAGCAACCAGCTCCGGGATCGTCAGGAAACCGATCCGGCCCTGAAGAAACGCTGAAACTGCCTCTTCATTGGCGGCGTTCAGTACCGCCGGTGCGGTGCCGCCGGCCTGCATCGCCTGCCAGGCCAGCGCCAGGCAGGGGAAGGCGTCAGTATCCGGGGCCTCGAAATCCAGGCGGCCCTGGGCCAGCAGGTCCAGCCCGGCCACGCCCGATTCGATGCGCTGCGGCCAGCCCAGGCCGACGGCGAGAGTGGTGCGCATGTCCGGCAGGCCCATCTGGGCCAGGGTCGAGCCATCGACGAACTCGACCAGCGAATGGACCAGGCTCTGCGGGTGCACCAGCACCTCGATGCGCTCGCCGGGCACGCCGAACAGGTGGTGGGCCTCGATGACTTCCAGGCCCTTGTTCATCAATGTCGCCGAATCGACCGAGATCTTCGGTCCCATCGACCACTTGGGGTGGGCAACGGCCTGGGCCGGGGTGACCTGGGCCAGTTCGGCGCGGCTGCCGCCACGGAACGGGCCGCCGGAGGCGGTCAGCAGGATCCGGCGCACGCCGGCGCCGTCGACACTGGCATCGCGCGAGCGCAGGCACTGGAAGATCGCGCTGTGCTCGCTGTCGATCGGGATGATTTCGGCACCGGCACGTTCGGCCGTCCGGGTCAGCAGTTCGCCGGCCAGCACCAGCGATTCCTTGTTGGCCAGCAGGACGCGCTTGCCGGCGGCCGCGGCAGCCAGGGTCGAGGACAGGCCGGCCGCGCCGACGATGGCCGCGACCACGGTATCGCAGGCATCGCTGGCGGCCAGTTGGTCCAGCGCGGCCTGGCCGGCATGGGCCTCGGTGGCAAGGCCGGCCTCGCGCAGGCCGTCACGCAGTTCGGCGAACAGCGATGCGTCGGCGATCACCGCGTGCGCGGGTCTGTGCTGGCGGCACAGCGTCAGCAGCGCCTGCACCTGGCGACCGGCAGCGAGCACCGTGGCCTGGTAGCGGTGCGGGTGGCGGGCGATCACGTCCAGCGTGGAGGCGCCGATCGAGCCGGTAGCGCCGAACACGGCGACCCGGCGCAGGTCTGCAGCAGCATTCATGGTCAGAACCCGAAGATTTCCTTGCCCAGCGCGAACACCGGCACGGCGGCGAGGACGCCGTCGACCCGGTCGAGCACGCCACCGTGGCCCGGGATCAGGTGGCCCGAGTCCTTGGCGCCGGCATGGCGCTTGATCAGGCTCTCGAACAGGTCGCCCAGGACCGAGGCGAACACCGCTACCACTGCGGTGATCAACAGGCCGGGCAGGTGTGCGGCATCGATGCCAGCCAGCCAGCCCAGGCCGAGGGCCACGGCGACACCGGCCAGCAGGCCGCCGAACAGGCCTTCCCAGGTCTTGTTGGGGCTGATCCGCGGCGCCAGCTTGTGCTTGCCGAAATGGCGGCCTGCAAAATAGGCGCCCGAGTCGGCCGCCCACACCAGCGCCAGCGCAGCCAGCAGCCACAGGTGGCCCTGCTGGCCCGGCGGATCGCCGCCGGCATGGATCAGCACCAGCGCGGCCCAGGCCGGGACGATGGCCAGGGTACCGGCCAGCATCTTCAGGATCCGCGAGGGTGCCGACGGCTGTGCACCGAAGTTGAAGAAGCGCAACCAGAGCAGCGCGGCCAGCCACCAGGCAACGCCCGCCAGCGTGGTTATCTGGAACAGGACCAGGGTGCTGCCATCGGCCCAGACCAGCAGCACCATCAGCAGCAGGTTCAGCACCAGCAGCACGGTGCGCGCCAGGGTGTCTTCGATACCGGCCAGCTTCAGCCATTCCCACAGGCCGATCAGCAGCACGGCGGCGGCGGCGGCGGCCAGCCATTGCGTGGGCAGCAGCAGGATCGCCGCAATGGCTAGCGGCGCCATGATCAGCGCGGCAAGGACTCGGGTCTTGGTCATGGGCTGGAAGTCTCGGTGGCCAGTGCGGCAATCTGGGCGCTGGTCAGGCCGAAACGACGCTCGCGACCGGCATAGGCGTCGAGCGCCTGCTGCAGCTGCTCGGCGTCGAAGTCCGGCCACAGGGCCTCGGTGAACCACAGTTCGGTATAGGCGAGCTGCCACAGCAGGAAGTTGCTGATGCGGGTGTCGCCGCCGGTGCGGATGAACAGGTCCGGCGGCGGCAGGTCGGCCAGGGCCACCTGGCTGCCCAGCAGCGCTTCGTCGATCTGCTCGGGCAGCAGGCGACCGGCCGCCACTTCGACGGCCAGGGCGCGCGCGGCGCGGGCGATGTCCTGGCGGCCACCGTAGCTGGCAGCGATCGACAGGGTCAGGGTGGTGTTGTCGGCGGTGCGCTGCTCGGCCAGCTGCATGCGGCTGACCAGCCCGGCGCCGAAGCGCTCGCGTTCGCCGATGAAGCGCACGCGCACGCCACGCCGGTGCAGCTCGTCCACTTCGCGGTCGAGTGCACCGAGGAACAGCTTCATCAGCGCGTCCACTTCCTCCTGCGGCCGGCCCCAGTTCTCGCTGGAGAAGGCGAACAGGGTCAGCGCCGGAATGCCCAGTTCAAGGCAGCGCTCGATGGTGCGGTTGACCGCGCGCGCGCCGGCACGGTGGCCGATCACGCGGGGGCGACGGCGCTGCTGTGCCCAACGCCCGTTGCCATCCATGATGATGGCAATGTGGCGGGGCAGGGAGGCAGGCAACGGAGGCGGGACTGAAGGCATCGACTTCAGACCGACAGCAGTTCTTTTTCCTTGTCGGCAACGACCTTGTCGACGTCCTTGATGTTGGCGTCGGTCAGCTTCTGGATGTCGTCTTCGCCGCGCTTCTTCTCGTCTTCGCTGATCGCTTTGTCCTTGACCAGCTTGGCGATTTCCTTGTTCGCGTCCTGACGGATGTTGCGGATCGCGATCTTGGCGCCTTCCCCTTCCTTCTGCACCTGCTTGACCAGCTCCTTGCGGCGCTCTTCGGTCGGCGGCGGCATGTTGATGCGGATCGCGGTGCCCAGCGTGTTCGGAGTGAACTCGGCATTGTAGAGACCCTTTTCGATCTCCTTGATCATGCCTTTGTCGAACGGGGTGACCAGCAGCGAGTGGGCGTCGGCGTTGGAGATCGACGCGACCTGGTTCAGCGGGGTGCTGGCGTTGCCATAGGCGCTGACCGTCACGCGGTCCAGCAGGGCCGGGGTGGCACGGCCGGTCCGGATGGAGGTGAGGGTGTGCTTCAGAGCGTCAATGCTCTTGGCCATGCGCGTCTGCGCGTTGTTCTTGATGTCGTTGAGCATCGCCCGGTCCTGGATGTATCTGGAATCGGGCGATTATAGGCGAATACGGGACGCTGCCGGGCCTGAATCGGCCCGGTCGTCGCTTTGCGCTCAGGCTCAGGCCGGGTCGCGGCCCTGGACCAGGGTGCCGATGTTCGCGCCGTTGAGGATCTTCAGCAGTTCGCCCGGCTGGCCCATGTCGAACACGCGCATCGGCAGGTCGCTGTCGCGGGCCAGAGCGAAGGCCGCTGTGTCCATCACTTCCAGGCCGCGGCGGATCACTTCGTCGTAGCTCAGGCTGTCGAAGCGGACCGCATCGCTGTGCTTGTTCGGGTCCTTGTCGTACACGCCATCGACCTTGGTGGCCTTCAGCAGCAGGTCGGCGCCGATCTCGATCGCGCGCAGTGCGGCGCCGGAGTCGGTGGTGAAGAACGGGCTGCCGACGCCGGCAGCGAAGATCACCAGGCGGCCCTTTTCCAGGTGGCGGATGGCGCGGCGGCGGATGTAGTCCTCGCACACGTCGTTGATCTTGATCGCGCTCATCACCCGGGCCTTGGCACCCAGCTTCTCGAGGGCGTCCTGCATGGCCAGGGCGTTGATGACGGTGGCCAGCATGCCCATCTGGTCGCCGGTTACGCGGTCCATGCCGCCGGCGGCCAGGCCGGCGCCGCGGAAGATGTTGCCACCTCCGATCACCAGCGCCACTTCGGCACCGGCCTGCTGGGCTTCGATGACCTCACGGGCGAGGCGATTGATGATCTTGGGGTCGATGCCGTAGTCCTCGTCTCCCATCAGCGCCTCCCCGGACAGTTTCAGAAGGATGCGGCGATAGGCGAGCTTGGACATGTGGACCTCGGGTGCGTGGAAATCGCGGGCGATTCTACGCGCATGCGGCGTTGTGCCAAAGTGTTTTGTGCACTGCGGCGCAGAATCCGATGGTTCGCCCCGGTCGGCCGGGGCGTCCCGTTCAGCCCAGTTCGGCGCTGGCCGTGGCTGACAGCTCGTCATGGCCCAGCGCCCCCGGCGAGCGGGCGATCACCCGGTTGCGGCCCAGGTTCTTGGAGCGGTACAGCACGTCGTCGGCCGCGCGCAGCAGGTCCTGGACGTCGGCGAAGCGCTCGTAGCCGCCCTGGGTGGCCACGCCGGCGGAGAAGGTGACGAAAAGCGGCCCGCCCTCCAGCTCGGCCATCGGCGTGGCGACGATGTTGGCCAGCACCCGGCGGATCACGTCCAGGGCCACGCTTTCGCTGGTGTTGGGCAGCAGCGCGACGAACTCCTCGCCGCCGAAGCGGGCCACGGTGTCGCTGTTGCGCAGCTGGCCCTGCAGCTTGCCGGCGAACGCGCGCAGCACCTCGTCACCGGTCAGGTGGCCGTGGGCGTCGTTGATCTTCTTGAAGTCGTCCAGGTCGATGAAGGCCACCGACAGTGGCCAGCCCTGGCGGCCGGCACGCAGGAATTCCTGCTCCAGCACCGCTTCCAGCTGGCGGCGGTTGAGCACGCCGGTCAACGCATCACGATGGGCCTGGTCGGCCAGGCGCTTGGCGCGCGCCTCGAATTCGTCGGCACGGCGGCGTGCCTGGTCGGCATCCTGCAGTTCGCGCAGGTTGCGCAGCGTGGCCAGTTCCTGCGCATGATCGATCAGCTCGCGCACCCGCGCCGGAGAATTGAGGCCGGCATCGAACAGGCTGGCGATGTCGGGCAGGGCCTCGCTGATGCGGGCCAGCACCTGGTCGAAGCGCGCGCTGTCCAGCTCCAGGCGGTCGTGCACCTGCTGCAGGGCGCGCTCGCGCGCGGCATCGGCGTCGCTATCCAGCCAGATGTCGGCCACTGCGCCGGACAGTTGCACGCAGGCCTGGAATGGCGATTCGGCGGCGTCCTCGTCCTCGCTGTGGCTGATGCTCTCCACCAGGTAGCGGGGCAGGCCCCATTGCTCGGCCACCCAGGCGCCGACGTCGGCGTGGCTGCAGCCCAGCGCCTCGCGCTCGAGGGAAACCAGGTCGATGTTGTCGCGTGCTTCGCGCAGCAGCGGCAGGTAGCGCTCCGACTCGGCCTGGGCCAGGCACAGCACGCCCAGGTCCTGCAGCAGTCCGGCCAGCATCAGCTCCTCCAGCCGGCGAAGGCCGCGCGCCTGGCCCAGCTGGCTGGCCGCCAGGGCACTGAGGATGCTGCGCTTCCACGCGCGCTGGCGCAGGTCATGATCGGCGCCACCGCCGGTCAGGCCCTGGGTGACGGTGAAGCCGAGGGCGAGGCTGATCGTGGCGTTCAGGCCCAGCATGGTCAGCGCCTGGCCGAGGTTCTCGATGCGGCGGCGGCTGGCATACAGCGGCGAATTGGCGATGCGCAGCATGCGAGCGCTCAGCGCCATGTCGATGGCGATGATGTCGGCGGCGGTGGCGATGTCCGCTTCCGGGTCCTGAGCCAGTTCGATGATGCGCAGGGCAATACCGGGTGGCGAAGGCAGGTTGCGGCAGAGCGCCAGGGCAGCTGTCAGCTCGGGAGGCATGTCGGGTCGTTCAATTCCATTGGGGCAAGAATACCTAGGAATGCATCACAGTCCGCGATTTTCGTTCCTGCTAAGTGACTGAGGATTCCCTGCGACTGAGTATCGGCTTGATTCGAGCGCAACGCAAAGGTGCCGGGACGGGTGTGCGCACCGTCGGATCTGGCCATCCACGGGTGGAGCGGCCATAAAAAAAGAGCCGCGGTTTCCCGCGGCTCCTTCTGGTCGTTTCACAGCCGAAGGGCTGGAATCAGACCTGCATCGCCTTGGCAACTTCGGCGGCGTAGTCTTCCACCACCTTTTCGATGCCTTCGCCAACGATCAGCAGCTTGAAGCCTGCCACGTCCGCGCCAGCGGCCTTGACCACCTGCTCGACGGTGGTGTCGCCCAGCACGTAGGTCTGGCCGTACAGGGTCACGTCGCTGACGATCTTGTTGATCTTGCCGCTGATGATCTTTTCCAGGATGTCGGCCGGCTTGGCCTTGTCCTTCTCGGTCATCTTGGCCAGCTCGATTTCCTTTTCCTTTTCGACGAACTCGGCCGGAACGTCCGCAGCCTTGTTGTGCGGCGGCTTCAGCGCGGCCACGTGCATCGCCAGGCCACGGGCCAGCTCGACGTCGCCGCCGATCAGGTCGACCAGCACGCCAACCTTGCCGTTGGTGTGGACGTAGGCACCGATGTTGCCGGTGGTGTCGACCTTGACCATGCGGCGGATCTGGATGTTCTCACCCAGGGTCTGCACGGCGGTGGCGCGGGCTTCTTCAACGGTGCGGCCGTCGGCCAGCGTGGCGGCCTTCACGGCTTCGACGTCGGTGGCGCCCGATGCCAGGGCAGCGGCAGCGACGGCGTTGACGAAGGACTTGAAGTTGTCATCGTTGGCGACGAAGTCGGTTTCCGAGTTGACTTCGACCAGCACGGCCTTGCCGCCGTCCTGGGCCAGGCCCAGACGGCCTTCGGCGGCCACGCGGTCAGCCTTCTTGTCGGCCTTGGCAGCGCCGGACTTGCGCATGGCTTCAGCAGCGGCGTTGATGTCGCCGTTGGCTTCGGTAAGCGCCTTCTTGCATTCCATCATGCCGGCGCCGGTGCGCTCGCGCAGTTCCTTGACCAGGGAAGCAGTGATTTCCACGGGATTACCTCACGAAAGAAAGGGGTTGGGCCGGCATGGTGGCCGGCCCGTGTGACACGGTCCTGTCACGCGCCAGGGGCTGCGTGCAGGGAGGGTGGACGCCGGGCGTCCACCCGGGGCCTGGATCAGGCCTGGGCGTCGTCGCCCTTCTTGGCAGCCTTCTTGGCCGGAGCGCGGCGGGCCGGCTTCTCTTCGCCTTCAGCAGCGGCTTCAGCGAACTCTTCCTCGCGCACCGAAGCGGCGTGCGGGGCAGCGGCCTTGCCTTCCAGCACGGCGTCGGCAGCGGCGCGGGCGTACAGCTGCACAGCGCGGATGGCGTCGTCGTTGCCCGGGATGGCGTAGTCCACCAGTTCCGGGTTGTAGTTGGTGTCGACCACGGCGATGACCGGAATGCCCAGCTTCTTGGCTTCCTTGATCGCGATGTCTTCGTGGCCGATGTCGATCACGAAGATGGCGTCCGGCAGACGGTTCATGTCCTTGATGCCGCCCAGCGAGGCTTCCAGCTTGTCGCGCTCGCGACGCAGGCCCAGCACTTCGTGCTTGACCAGCTTCTCGAAGGTGCCGTCGGTTTCACCGGCTTCCAGTTCCTTCAGGCGGGCAACCGACTGCTTGACGGTACGGAAGTTGGTCAGGGTGCCGCCCAGCCAACGCTGGTTCATGAACGGCATGCCGCAACGCTCGGCTTCTTCCTTGATGGTTTCGCGGGCGCTGCGCTTGGTGCCCAGGAACAGGACGGTGCCGCGCTTCTGGGCAACCGACGAGATGAAGTTCATCGCATCGTTGAACAGCGGGACGGTCTTTTCCAGGTTGATGATGTGGATCTTGCCGCGGGCGCCGAAGATGTACGGAGCCATCTTCGGGTTCCAGTAGCGGGTCTGGTGGCCGAAGTGGACGCCGGCTTCCAGCATCTGACGCATGGTGACCTGGGGCATTGCAATACTCCTGATATGGAACCAGCGATTCCGCCCGCGGGATAGGTATGCGGGACGCGTGGAAGCGCGATCGGTTCCGGGGTTGGGCTTCCCTGTTGCCTCCGTGGCCGAACTCCTCGCGGAGCACCCCGGCACGGATGGGGGCAGCAGGTGTGGATTCACCGGTGACGTCCGGTGTGGACGGGCTCCCGCGCACGCAGGCGGCAGGAACCCGGTCGATTATAGCCCGCTGGGGGCGCCCGCTGCAATTGCAGGGTCAGATGCGGCCAGATCGACCTCGCGGCCGTCCTGCAGACGGGCCCGGAAGTGGCCGCCCACATAGCCATCGGGGCGGGCAGGCAGGGGCCAGCGGCGTTCATGGCCTGCGAGGATATAGCCGGCCAGCCCGGCCACCAGCAGCGACGATTGGCCGTCGGCCGCTATGAATCGCAGATCGTGCAGGCGGCCATGCAGCGTACTGGAATTGCTGAGTCGCAGCATGGTCTGAGGCCCAAGTGCCTCGATGCGGGCCTGCAGCCGGGCATGCAGCGCTGGCGCCGCTGGGCCGCGGAACAACGGCAGCGAGTAGCGGGGCAATCCCGGCAAGGCCGGCGCCAGTACGATCCGATAGGCCTGTTCACCCACCGATGCTGGCGGACCGCCTGGCAGCAGCCAGACGCGCTGGGTGCTGCCAGGGGCCAGGTCCAGCCGCGCAGGGCTGACCCGGATCCGGTCGCTGGGCTGCAGTCGTTCGGCGTCCAGTTGCTGCTCCCAGGCCAGCACCTGCACCTGCCCCTGCCAGCGGCCGGGCCCCGGATTGCGCAGCCACAGTTCGGCGCGGCCGCCTTCGGCGGGTAGCTGCAGGGTGGTCGGCAACAGCTCCAGCGCCGCCGAGGGCTGCGCCAGCAGCAGTCCAAGCAGGATCAGCAGCGCGCGCATCAGTAGATGAGGGTCACGGAAGGCATTGCACTGTCGTCTGTCGCCGGTGGTGCGAGGTCGCGGACCTGGGGCGGCACCTTGGGGGCGTCACTGCGCTGGTGGGGCGCCGCGCAACGGGGAGCGCCGCCATCGTCGCTGCAGGATTCGACCACGGTCAGCCGGATCTGCAGCGTGCTGCTGCGCGGTTCGGCGCGCGCCGGCGTGCTGGCGACCAGCATCGCCCCGATCAGAAATGCGCGAACCACCTGCCACCCACCGTGCTGAAAGACTCGCTGCGCGGTATCGGCCGGATGCGCCGCAACTGTAGCGCCGAGCCCGCGCTCGGCACGGCCTTCGTCCGGTGGGTGCCGACCGTTGGTCGGCACGCAGGTCAGTAGGTGATCGTCACCGTCACCAGGTCGTTGTAGGTGCCGGCCGGGGGCTGGCCGGTGACCGGCGGTACCCGGCCGTAGATGGTCAGCTGCTGTGCGCTTCCGGTGCCGGTGCTGCTGGCCGTGTCGACCGTCAGGGTGTTGCCCCAGCGCTGGCTTCGTGCCGGATCCCGGTACAGCTCGTAGGGCAGGTAGTAGGTGCTGTTGCCGATGGTGGTGGCCATGCGCCGGGTGGTGGTGGCGGCGGGATTGTTCTGGCCGTTGTTCAGGCCGACCTGGAAGGCGGTGTTCTTCAGGCAGGTCAGGGTGAGGGTGGCGGTCTGGTCGATGTTGGCCGGGATGCCGCCGGTGACGTTGCCGAAATTCATGTTGGTGGTGACGTAGCTGCCGCATTGCGGCAGCACGTTGGCGGTAGCGGTGAAACTGAAGGCCGCGCTCGCGCTGTTGGTACCGGTGGCGCCGCCGTTGCATGTGGCGGGGACGGTGGCGCTACCGGCCAGCACCTCGTTCCAGGCCCAGGTCAGCACCACGCTGGCACCGCTGAAAGTGCTGCTGTACGCGCCGGAGGCCAGGACCTGGTTGGCCGGAATCTGACCGAACAGCTGCACAGTCTGCGCACCACTACCGCCGGTCAGCAGCGGTACGTTGTAGCTCATGGTCAGCTCCTGCGCTGGCGGCGTGCCGCGCGGGACCAGGCCAGTGACCTGGCCGAAGCTGGCGTTGTTGTACAGCTGGAAATTCATCGTGTCGCCGGTAGAGGTGGCCATCGTGCGGAACGTGGAACTGCTGCCGCCGCCACTGCCTGCGCCGATGCCCACGCAGACGCGCACGCCGGTGGTGGCCAGCAGGCTCAGCGCGGCGGTGGTGCAGGTCACCGTGATGTTGAGGTTGGCCGTGCTCGGGCCGGGTGCATTGCTGTTGATGTTGCCGAACGGCAGGGTCGGATCGGCGACCGCCGTGCAGACCGCGGTGGCGCCGGCCGGCGCCGGTGCCAGCAGGCCGGCCCACAGCAGCAGGAAGAGCAGCAGCACCCTCATGGCGCCACCTCCGGAATGCACTGCTGCGGTGCCGGCTTCGGGCGGGCACCGGACGCCACCACCTTGGGCAGGTCCGGTACCTTCACCCGGCACGGGCCATGGCTGGTGGTGACGTACAGCACGCTGCCGGCGGCGACATCTTCCAGGTAGAGCAGGCCGTCGTAGCCGACCGTGGCCTGGCGACCGTCAGGCAGCTGCACCTCGCTGCCCACCTCCAGAGGCTGGCCGTCCATCGCCAGCAGGGTCAGGCTCAGTGACGACCGCGAACGCAGCTGGAAGGTCACGCGGGTGCCGGCGCGCTGGCGCGGCGTGACCCAGTCCTCGATGCGGTCGGCACGCATGTCTTCGGGCAGGTCCAGGGTGTCGATCGAGACCCGGTTGCGCTGCCAGGACAGCAACGGACTGACCAGCAGCAGGCCGCGATCGTCGGTGACACCGATCAGGCGGTTCTCCAGCCGCACCGGGACGCCGCCGACGCCATTGGTGCTGATCACCGCGAACGCATCGGATACCTCGCGCGTGGCGAAGGCGTGCCCGCCCATCCATACCAGGCTGCCGCTGGCACTGGCGTAGGCATAGTTGAGCCCGCCCTGGCGCGAGGCGCCGAATGAATAGCGGCCGACATCGTTGAGGATGCCAACTTCGGCCAGGCCGCCGTTGCCGTCCTCGCCGTGGCGCAGCTGTGCGCGCCAGCCGACGCCGCCGGCACTGCCATCGCCGGGTACCGGCTGGGTCACGTCCGCCACCCAGCTCTGGCTGTCGCCGTTGCGCTGGCTGGAGAGGCTGGCCTGGCGATTGTTGCCCAGGCTGGCAGTCATCGACAGGTAGATGCTGCGGTCATCGCTGCGGGCCAGGTTCTGGTTCACCGACAGGTAGGCCGACCAGCGTTGGCTCCAGGTGCGCGACCAGAACAGGCTGGCATAGCGGTTGTCGTCGCCGTCGGGGTAGCGCAGGCGCAGATAGCTGGCGCTGAGCGTGCCCAGCCGCAGCAGGTCCAGGCCGACCGTGGCCTGCTCGCTGATGCTTGGTGGCAGGTTGCCCTGCAGCGCGCCCAGGTCGCGGTAGTCGCCGTGGCTGCGCACGCTGCGCAGATTGACGTTGAAGCGACGGTTGTTCCAGCTGTAGCCCAGCGCCCATTGCCCACCCTGCAGGCCGTGGTAGTTACTGTGCGCATAGGCGGCATTGAACACGCCGGCGGCGCCGAGCAGCCACCAGCCGCCAATGCCGCCCTGGGCCAGGCCGCCGCCGCCTTCGGCATGCGCCTCGCCGGTGAACGCGTCGGTGACACCGCCGCGCCAGCTGGCGCTGGCCACCGTGCGATCGTCATAGGCGAAGGAGCGCTCGCCGAAATCCCGGCGCAGGTGGCCGACGCCGACCGACCAGTCCGACAGGCCCTTGGCCAGCAGCTGCTGGGTGCCGTAGAAGCTGAAGTCCAGCGTCTGCATGCGTCCGAATGCGTCGGTCACTACCACCTGCGCGTTGCCGGTGCCGCTGATGCCGGGCTGTGCTGCGAGCTGGAAGGGACCGACCGGCACCTGCCCGCTGTACTGGCGCAGGCCATCGACATACAGCTCGACCGTGGAGGGCACCACGGCCTGGCCGAGGAAGCTCGGCGTGGGCGTCAGCACGCGGTAGGGCTGCAGGCCATAGTTGCGGCCGATCTGCAGGCCACCCAGGCGCACGGGGCGGGTCCAGTCGACGAACCCACTGTAGAAATCGCCGACCTCCAGGGTCGTTGCGCTATCGGGGAAATCCAGGCTCCAGCGTGTGTCCAGGCGCACGCTGGAGCCGCGCCAATGGCGATCGCCGGGTTGCTGGTAGCGGCGGCTGATGGCGGTGTTCTCGAAAGTGCCATTGCCGATACCGAACACGCGCAGCTCCGAGCTCAGGCTGAGGGTGCCGAGCGTGTCCACCCGGCTGCCGTAGACGTCGTAGTTGAGCAGCACGCCGGGCGAGGCGCTGCCGGTGGGGGCGCGCGTCTGCGGGCGGCTGAGCACGGTGGTGGGCAGTGTCAGCTGGTCCAGCGGCACGTCCAGCGCCAAGGTCTGCATGTGGGCGTCGTAGCGCACCACCGCACCGCTGATCTGGTCCAGGTAGACCGGTGCATCGCCGCTGGCGTTGAAGCCGAGCTGGCGCAGCACTTCGGGGCTGGCCTGCAGCCGCCCACGGTTCTCGGTGAACGGCAGCAGGCCGCGCGGCGTGCTGTTGAGCGACACATCCAGGTACAGCGTCTGGCTGGCGGTCAGTGGGGTGGGGGCGGGCAGGATCGCATCGGCCGACACGCCGGATACATCAGCCGCCGTGGCCACGCCGGACACATCGGCGGCCTCGGTCGCCGCGGGAGCCAGGGCAGCCAACAGCGCGCCCATCAACGCCTCAGCGAGCCGGTGGGGGCGACAGCGGCGTCTGTTCCGACTCGCCATTGAGCTTGGCCGTGATCTGGTCGTTGTCGCGGTCGATCGCCGTGCGTTCGATCGGCCAGCGCATCACCTGGCCGGGCAGTACGTAGCCCAGCAGCCCGGGATGGACGATGCGCGGGCGCGTGGCGCTGCCCAGCGCGAGATCGGCGATCTGAGCGTAACTGTTGCCCGAATTGGCTACTTCGACGCCGTTGCGGCCGTCCGCCAGCTTTACCAGCCGGGCCTGCAGCTGCGGCGCCAGCGTGCCGGCCGAGGGCTGCACGAACACCGGGATCGAATAGCGCAGGACGAACTGCATGCCACCCGCGCGGGTGGCCAGGTCGGGCACCTCGTCAACGATCAGGCGGTAATGTTGCTGTGCCGCTGGCGGTTCCTTGTCCGCACGCATGACCCGCACCAGCTGCTGCTGTCCGGCGGCCAGTTCCTGCATCGGTGGAGTGGCCATCAACGCATCGGTGGGCAGCAGCTGTTCCTGGCCGTCCTGCTGCACCCAGCGGAACACGCGTACCTGCAGCTTCACCGGTGAGGTGCCGCTGTTGGTCAGCCACAATTCGCCGGCACGCTGGCGGGCTTCCAGCTGCAGGCTGGTCGGGGCCACCTGCAGGCTGGTAGCGCCGGCGGCCGCGATGGCGAGCAGGTACAGGGCGAGCAGCGCCACGCCGGTGGCGCGCCACGGGCGGGATCCGGCCATGCGGGCGTGCTCCATCAATAGGTGATCGTGGCGGTAACCGTATCCAGGTAGCTACCGGCGGCCGGGTTGTTGGTGCTCAGGTTCAGGATCTGGCCGTAGACGATGTAAGGCACGGCCAGGCCGGTGCCGATGCCGGCCTGGGTGTTGGTGCCGGTTGTGGCGCCCCAGACCAGGGTATGTGCGGCATCCTGGTAGAGCTGGTAGCCGACGTAGTTGTTGGCGGTCACCGCCGCATTGGTGTTCTTCATCCGCCGGGTGGTGACGTCATTGGCGGTGCTGGCATTGGCGCCCGCATTCAGCGAGATCGTGTACGGGGTCAGTGCCGAGCACTGGGCGGTCACCGTGCCCTGGCCCAGGGTGGGCGTGGTGGTGGTTGATGCCGCGGTGCCGAAGTCCACGTTGGTCGCGGCCGCCGCCGTGATGGTGCAGGCCTTGGTGACCACCAGGGTGACATTGAAGGTGGTGGTGTCGGCGGCCATTGCCGGGCTGGACAGCAGGAACCCGGCCACGGCCCATGCCAGCGGGGATCGAACTGGGGATCGCATGAACAACCTCCCTGACCCGAAGGTCCGTTGAACAAGGCGAAGACGGCACGTTCGGTGCCGCTTTGACGACGGTGGTTCCAGCTTAGGAGGCGTAAGTGTCTGTAATCCGTGATAAATAGGCAGACAAAAGAGCGGAGGCCATCACGCTTTCACTTACCTTGCCGGAACCGTGCATGACCCGGATCGGCAGTTGGGTGGCGTTCGTTCAGATTGCGGCCGGATCGGCGATAATGGGTGCCATGAGCGTGAATCTGAAAACCCCGCAGGAAATCGAGATGATGCGCATCGCCGGCCGCCTGGCCAGCGAAGTGCTCGACATCGTCACCCCCCACGTCAAGCCCGGTGTCACCACCGAGGAACTGGACCGCATCTGCCACGACCACATCGTGAACGTGCAGGGCGCGATTCCGGCCAACGTCGGCTACCGCGGCTTCCCGAAGACCGTGTGCACCTCGGTCAACAATGTCATCTGCCACGGCATCCCCAGCGAAGGGAAGGTGCTCAAGGATGGCGACATCATCAATATCGACGTCACCGTCATCAAGGACGGCTGGCACGGCGACACCAGCCGCATGTACTTCGTCGGCACCCCGTCGGTGATGGCCCGCCGCCTGGTGGAAACCACGTACGAAGCCATGTGGCGCGGCATCCGCGCGGTGCGCCCGGGGGCCACCCTGGGCGACATCGGCCATGCCATCCAGAGCTATGCCGAAGGCGAGCGTTTCAGCGTGGTGCGCGAGTACTGCGGCCACGGCATCGGCAAGGTCTACCACGACGAGCCGCAGGTGGTGCATTACGGCCGCCCGGGCCAGGGCCTGGTGCTGCAGCCCGGCATGACCTTCACCATCGAACCGATGATCAACGAGGGCACCCGCTACAACAAGGTGCTGCCGGATGGCTGGACCGTGGTGACCAAGGACCGCAAGCTGTCGGCGCAGTGGGAGCACATGGTCGCGGTCACTGAGACCGGCGTCGACGTGCTGACGCTGTCGCCGGGCGAGTCGCAGGTCTCCTGACGATGCTGCCGGCGAGTTCGCTGCTGGACACGCCGGCCGCGTCGCTCAACGACCCGGACTGGGCTGCTGCCGCGCGCCAGGCGCTGCAGCAGGCCGACGCGCGCCTGTATCGCCGCTTCGACCAGGGCGACAACATCGAGCGCCTGCTGGCGCTGCGGGCGCGCGCGGCCGACCATCTGATCCGCCTGGCCTGGCAGCGTTGCCTGCCGGCCGACAGCGGCCTGTCGCTGTTCGCGGTCGGTGGCTATGGCCGGGGGGAACTGTTTCCGCGTTCGGACATCGACCTGCTGGTGTTCGGCGACCCGCCCGCACAACTGGCGCATGAAGCGGCATTGGCACGCTTGTTCGCGCTGCTGTGGGACTGCGGATTGGCGGTCAGCCATGCGGTGCGTTCTGCATTGCAGTGCCGCGAGGCGGCGGCTGACCAGACCGTGCTGACCGCGCTGATCGAGGCGCGTCCGATCCTGGCTGATGATGCAGCGCGCCGTGCGCTGCGCGAGGCCATCGACGACCGCGAGCTGTGGCCGGCGCGTGCCTTCTTCCTGGCCAAGCTGGAAGAGCTGCGCAACCGCCACCAGCGCTTCGGCGACACTGCCGACAACCTGGAGCCGGATCTCAAGGATGGTCCCGGCGGCCTGCGCGATCTCAACACGCTGGGCTGGATGGCGCTGCGCGCCTTCGGCGTACGCGACCTGGAAGCGCTGGTCGGCCTGGGCCACCTGGGTGCCGACGAAGCGGCTGCGCTGAAGCGCGAGCGTGCGGTGCTGGCGCGGCTGCGCTTCGGCCTGCACCTGGTCGCGCGCCGTCCGGAAGAGCGCCTGCGTTTCGATTACCAGAAGACCCTGGCCGCGCGCCTGGGCTTCGAAGACGATGCCGAGAATCTCGGTGTCGAGAAAATGATGCAGGGCTTCTACCGCGCCGCGCTGGTGGTGCGCCGGATCAGCGACCGCCTGCTGCAGCGCTTCGAGGAACAGTTCGATGGCGAGGCCCAGCCGGAACCGCTGACCGTGGGCTTCTCCCTGCGCCGCGGCTACCTGGCCGCCAACGAGGCCGACTGGCCGCGCGGTGACATCGGCCAGGTGTTCGCCCTGTTTTCCAGCTGGGCCAACAATCCGCAGGTGCGAGGCCTGCATTCGCTGACCGCGCGCGCGCTGGCCGAAGCGCTGCCGTTGTTGCCGGCCTACGACCAGGCCGATGCCGATGCACGCGAGCAGTTCCTGTCCCTGCTGCGCGGCCAGCGCCCGGTCGACACGCTTTCGCGCATGGCGCGGCTGGGCGTGCTTGGCCAGTGGATCCCCGCGTTTGCCCAGGTCAGCGGGCGCATGCAGTTCGACCTGTTCCATGTCTATACGGTCGACCAGCACACGCTGATGGTCCTGCGCAACATCGGCCAGTTCGCCAGCAGCCGTGCCGACGAGCGCTTCTCGATCGCGCACGAAGTGTGGCCACGCCTGCGCAAGCCGGAACTGCTGCTGCTGGCCGGCCTGTTCCATGACATCGCCAAGGGCCGCGGCGGCGACCACTCGGAACTGGGTGCGGTGGACGCGCGTGCGTTCTGCCAGGCGCATGCGCTCAGTGGCACCGATACCGAGCTGGTGGCATGGCTGGTCGAACAGCATCTGCGCATGTCGGTGACCGCGCAGAAGCAGGACATCGCCGATCCGGTGGTGATCCATCGCTTCGCCACCCTGGTCGGCAGCCGCGACCGCCTGGACTACCTGTACCTGCTGACCTGTGCCGACATCGCCGGCACCAGCCCGAAGCTGTGGAATGCCTGGAAGGACCGCCTGCTGGCCGACCTGTACTTCGCCACCCGGCGCGCGCTGCGCGAGGGGCTGGAGCATCCGGTACCGGCCGCCGAACGCGTGGCCGAGGCACGTGACAGCGTGCGCGCACTGGTGCGCGAGCAGGGTTACGACGATGCCACCATCGATCGCCAGTTCGCGGTGATGCCGGATGAGGGCTTCATTCGTCTGCGCCCCGAGCAGCTGGCCTGGCAGGCAGCCGCGCTGGTACCGGTGAAGCAGGGCCAGGCGCTGGTGAAGGTGCGCCGGATCAGTGTGGATGACCCGGCGCTGGAAGTATTCGTGCACTCGCCCGACCGCGACGGCCTGTTCGCCGCGATCGTGATGACCCTGGACCGCAAGGGCTATGGCATTCACCGCGCACGCGTGCTGGACGGTCCGGCCGATACCATCTTCGATACCTTCGAAGTGAACCCGGCCGACACGTTTGCCGATGGCAGCAGTGCCAACCTGGAGGCGGCGCTGCGCGAGGCACTCAGTGGTGACCTGGCGCGCCTGCGGCCGTCGCGCCGTGTGGTACCGCGGCAACTGCGGCACTTCCGCTTCGCTCCGCGCATCGAGTTCCGCGATGAACCGGGCGCAACCCGTTTTGCCCTGGTCGCTCCCGACCGTCCCGGCCTGCTGGCCGATGTGGCGTTCGTGCTGCGCAACCAGGGCCTGCGCGTGCATGATGCGCGCATTGCCACGTTCGGCGAGCGCGCCGAAGACACCTTCGTGATCAGTGACGAACACGACCTCCCCCTGACTGAACCTGCCCGGCAGCAGCTGCATGACGCAATGCTGGCCTGCCTGGACCCTGATCGAAACGCCGGAGACCCCGCCTGATGGCCACCAAGCCCGCCAAGAAGACCGCCGCGACCCCCAAGAGCGCAGCGGCCCGGAAACCTGCTGCAGCCGCACCGGCCGCAAAGAAGGCCACTGCGCCGAAGAAGGCCGCTGCGGTGAAGGCCCCGGCGAAGAAAATGGCTGCGGTCAAGCGTGCTGTGAAGAAGCCGGCCCCGGCCAAGAGCGCCGAAGCCGTCCGCGCCGAAACCATCGCCCGCAAGTCGCTGCGCAAGCCGTCTGCACCCGGCGTGGAAGAACTCAAGTTCGGCATCGAAAGCGCCTTCGAGCGCCGCGCCACGTTGACCCTGCATGAGCTGGAAGGCTCGACCAGGCCGCTGGTCAACCGCGTGATCGACGGCCTGGAGAGCGGTGAATTCCGCGTCGCCGAGCCGGACGGCCAGGGCGGCTGGAAGGTCAACGAGTGGCTGAAGAAGGCCGTGCTGCTGTATTTCCGCGTCAACGACATGGCGGTGGTCGATGCACGACCGGCACCGTTCTGGGACAAGGTCGAATCGCGCTTCGCCGGCTATGACGAAGCGAAGTTCCGCCGTGGCGGCGTGCGCGTTGTGCCCGGTGCGATCGCCCGCCGCGGCACGTACTTCGGCAAGGACGTAGTGCTGATGCCGAGCTTCACCAACATCGGCGCCTACGTCGGCGAAGGCACCATGGTCGATACCTGGGCCACCGTCGGTTCCTGCGCGCAGATCGGCCAGCACTGCCACCTGTCCGGCGGCGCCGGCATCGGCGGCGTACTGGAGCCGCTGCAGGCCAGCCCGACCATCATCGAGGACCACTGCTTCATCGGTGCGCGTTCGGAAGTGGTGGAGGGCGTGGTGGTGGGCCACCACAGTGTGATCGGCATGGGCGTGTTCCTCAGCCAGAGCACCCGCATCTACAACCGCGCCACCGGCGAGATCAGCTACGGCTACATCCCGCCGTACAGCGTGGTGGTGTCCGGCTCGCTGCCGAGCAAGGACGGCACCCACTCGCTGTACTGCGCGGTGATCGTCAAGCAGGTTGATGCCAAGACCCGCGGCAAGACCAGCGTCAACGACCTGCTGCGCGGCCTGGCCGACTGAAGGTGAGTGCGCCGGAGGACCTGGCGCAGTCCGCGATCTACCGGCATCCGTCCGACAACGCGTTCGGACGGATGCTGCCGCGCCTGCTGCACGCTCCGCGCTGGACCCGGTTGCGCCGGGCACTGTCGCGGCGCTGGCCGATGCCGGTACTGGTCAGCGACGTGCGCGACGTGGTCTACGCGAGCTGGTGGGTCGATGTGCGCCATGCCCCGCCAGCGCCACCTGGCCATCACTACGTGGTCCATGCAGGACGCACGCCTTACACCGTTCTCAGCTATCGCCATGGCCACTTCGGGCCGGCGCTGGCGGGACCGCTGCGCTGCCTGATGCCGTCGCCAGGGCAGAGCAATTGGCGCTGGTACCTGCGCCGTGACGATGATCCGGGCGGGACCCCGGTCGTGCTGTTCGATCGCAACGTGATGGACCAGCTGGCCTTCGTCGCCGGCGCGCGCGCTTTCAGCGATGCCATGCAGCCCCACCTGTCCACGCGCTTCGAGCATGTGGTGCGCGTCGATGGCGATGGGCACACCCTGATCGAAGGCGGGCAGGGGAGTGCGCCTGCGCTGCACCTGCAGTGGCGGGCCGCTGCGGGCTGGGAGGACGGGGCGTGGCGGGGGGCCTTCGGGGGCCATCAGGCCCTGCTGCGCTTCCTGACCTGCCAGGATGAGGCCATTGCGCGCACCTGTGACCGGCGCTGGGCCAGCACCCGCATCGCACTGCAGGTGGATGTCGACAGCCTGCAGCCGCTGCAGCTGGAAGGCGAACTGCAGTGCCCGCGCCTGCAGGCGATGGACGTGGCGCTGCACGAGGGGCTGGCCTTCCGGCTGCCAAGGGTACCGTTCCGGGTCGTGTCCGAGCGCCTGTTGTGAGATTCTGGGCCTCTGTTTTCCAGCATCACAGATGGCCATGAGTACCACTGTCTACGGTTTGAAGAACTGCGATACCTGCAAGAAGGCGAGCAAGTGGCTGGACCGCTTCGGCGTGCCGTACACCTTCGTCGACTACCGCGACAACAAGCCGAGCCCGGAAACACTGCTGGCGTGGGCTGAGCAGCTGGGTGGCCTGGCCGCGATGGTCAACAGGTCCTCAACCACCTGGCGGCAGCTGCCGGACAACCGCAAGGCCGCAGATTCCGAAGCGGAATGGAAGCTGCTGCTGCGCGAGTACCCGCAGCTGATCAAGCGCCCGCTGGTGGTCACCGCCGACGGCACGGTCAGCCAGGGTTTCAGTGACAATGGCTTCAAGGCCCGCTTCGGCGTGGGTGACGCATGAGCGCGGTCCTCGACCTGACCTGCGAACTGATCGCACGGCCCTCGGTGACGCCAGACGATGCCGGCTGCCAGGCACTGCTGGCGGCACGCCTGAAGCAGGCCGGGTTCCAGTGCGATCACCTGCGGCTGGGCGAGGTCGACAACCTGTGGGCGACCCACGGCCAGGGCGCGCCGGTGCTGGTGCTGCTGGGCCACACCGACGTGGTGCCGGCGGGGCCGCGCGAGGCCTGGGCCAGCGACCCGTTCACGCCGCAGATCCGTGACGGCGTGCTGTACGGCCGTGGCACCGCCGACATGAAGGGCAGCGTGGCGGCGTTCGTGGTGGCGGCCGAGCAGTTCGTGGCCGCGCATCCCGATCATCCCGGCACGCTGGCGGTGCTGCTGACCAGCGACGAGGAGGGCGATGCCATCGATGGCGTGCGCCACGTCGCACGGCTGTTCGCCGAGCGCGGCCAACGCATCGACTGGTGCATCACCGGCGAGCCGTCGTCGACCGCGACGCTCGGTGACCTGCTGCGCGTGGGCCGTCGTGGCAGCCTGTCGGCCAAGCTGCGGGTGCAGGGCGTACAGGGCCATGTGGCGTACCCGGAGAAGGCACGCAACCCGATCCACCAGGCGGCGCCCGCCCTGGCCGAGCTGAGCGCACGGCGCTGGGATGACGGCTACGAGAGTTTCCCGCCGACCAGCCTGCAGGTCTCCAACATCCATGCCGGTACGGGCGCCAACAATGTGATTCCCGGCGAGCTCGAGGTGGATTTCAACATCCGCTACAACCCGCACTGGGATGCGCCGAAACTGGAAGCGGAGATCACCGCGCTGCTGGATCGGCATGCCCTGCAGTACACGCTGAAGTGGCATCGCAGCGGCGAACCGTTCTACACCCCGGAAGGCACGCTGCGCGCCACTGCGCGTGCGGTGCTGGCCGAGCACATCGGCCGTGCACCGGAGGAAAGCACTGGCGGCGGCACCTCCGATGCCCGCTTCATCGCGCCATTGGGCGCGCAGTGCATCGAAGTGGGGCCGGTCAACGCCAGCATCCACCAGGTGGACGAGAACGTGCGCGTGGACGAACTGGAAGCACTGCCCGGGCTGTACCAGCGGCTGGTGGAGCGGCTGCTGGTGTGAGGAGGGTGGGTGCCGATCGTTGGTCGGCACACCTTCCGCCGGAGCGACATCTCTGTAGAGCCGAGCCATGCTCGGCTGATGTCCACCGGCAGAAGCAGCCGAGCATGGCTCGGCTCTACTATTCTGAAAAAAGGAAGAACGGCGGCTTGTTCGCTTTTTCCCAGTAGCTCGGCGCGGCCATGTAGAAGTGCTGTGCTTCGGCCCTGGCGAACCAGCGCGCGGCTGCGTCGGTGTCCTTCTCCATGCCGGGCGCGCCGCGGCCCAGCAGCAGTCCGGCGAAGTACTGGCCGAACACACTGCCTTTCTCGCCAGCGCGCTGGTACAGCTGCAGCGCACGCGCAGGATCGCGTGGCAGGCCTACGCCCTTTTCCAGCAGCGCGCCCAGATCGACCTGTGCGTCGGCATCGCCACGCTCGGCGCGACGCTGGATCTGCGCAACCCGCGGATGTACGGTGTCACCCTGTGCGGCGACCGCATCCGGCAGTCGTGACGATGAACTCGGATAGCGCTCGTAGATCATTCCGCGCAGGTCCCAGCGCAGTGCCTGCTGCGCGTCGCCTTGCTGGCGATAGGCCTTGGCGAGTTCGTGGAACGCATAGGGATTGCCGTGGTAGGCGGCCGCCAGATAGGCACGTTCACCGCGTCGCCAGGACGCGCGCAGCACCGGTGCCGGGGTGATGTGGGGGCTGTCGGCATGGCGCAGCGTGCCGGAGATCCAGATCCTGCCCAGTGCTTCTTCCGCCCTGGTGTTGTGGAAGGTCCACGGCGTGACCGCTGCGGCGCGCTCGTAGTAGGCGATGGCGCGCGGATCGTTGAAGCGCTCGAAGGTCTGCGCGGTATCAAAGGCACCCTCGAAGCTGCCATCGGCGCCCCGTTGTTCCAGGCCCTGCAGCTGAGCCGGCGGCAGGGGCGACGGCCGGGGCGGGGTCTGGCAGGCGGCCAGGCCCAGGCAGAGCAGGGCGGCCAGCGCGGCTCTGCGTCCAGTGCGGTGTTGCATTTCCATTACACGTTTCGCGGCGGGCCATTATGCGCGCCGGGGAGTGGTTGCCAACGCAACGGTTGCGCCGTGCCGGAAACCGGGGTAGGGTCGATGCCATGTCGATCCGCCTGGCCACCGCCGTCAATAACAACAACCGCAATAATCTGCGCGCGAATAATCGTGCGCGGCCGATGCGGGACTGCGCCCTGGGTAGATAGACAGCAACACACGCCCGGACACCAGAAAACCCGCATCGGTCGATGCGGGTTTTTTTTGTGCCCGGGCGCGGCCCCACCCGGGCCTGGATGGCCGGTCGAACACCCTCCCACCCGTGAAATTCCCCCAACAGGAGCTCCCCCATGTGTTCGATCTTCGGAATCTTCGGCCTGCAGGCCGGTGACGATCTTCCGGCCCTGCGCCGCCATGCGCTGGAACTGTCGCAGCGCCAGCGCCACCGCGGCCCGGACTGGAGCGGCGTGTATCTTGACGAAGGTGCGCTGCTGGTCCACGAGCGGTTGGCCATCGTCGACCCGGCCGGCGGCTCGCAACCACTGCTGTCGGCCGACGGCCAGCTGGCGCTGGCGGTCAACGGCGAGATCTACAACCACCAGCAACTGAAGGCCGCACTGACCACCGCCTATGACTTCCAGACCGGTTCGGACTGTGAAGTGATCAATGCGCTGTACCGCCAGGGCGCTTCGCCAGCGCAGTGGCTGGAGCAGCTCAATGGCATCTTCGCATTCGCGCTGTGGGACCGTGGTGCCGGTCGTGTGCTGGTGGCGCGCGACCCGGTCGGCGTGGTGCCGCTGTACTGGGGCCACGATGCCCAGGGACGCCTGCGCGTCGCCTCGGAAATGAAGGCACTGGTCGATACCTGTGCCGACGTCGCGCAGTTCCCGCCGGGCCACTATTTCGACAGTGCCAGTGGTGAGCTGGTGCGCTACTACCAGCAGCCGTGGCGCGACTACGCTGACGTGCACGGTCGCCAGGCCGATCTGGCCGAGCTGCGCCAGGCCTTCGAGCATGCGGTGGAACGCCAGCTGATGAGCGATGTACCGTACGGCGTGCTGCTGTCTGGTGGCCTGGACTCGTCGCTGGTGGCGGCGGTGGCCGCGCGCTATGCACGTCGTCGCATCGAGGATGGGGGGCAGACCGAAGCCTGGTGGCCGCGCCTGCACTCGTTCGCGATCGGCTTGAAGGGCTCTCCCGATCTGGCCGCTGCCGCCATCGCCGCCGAAGCGCTGGGCACCGTGCATCACGGCTTCGAGTACACCTTCGAGGAGGGCCTTGATGCACTGCCGGAAGTGATCCGCCATATCGAAACCTACGACGTCACCACCATCCGCGCATCGACGCCGATGTTCCTGCTGGCACGGCGGATCAAGGCCATGGGGGTGAAGATGGTGCTTTCCGGCGAGGGCAGCGACGAGATCTTCGGTGGTTACCTGTACTTCCACAAGGCGCCGGATGCGCGTGAGTTCCACGACGAGCTGGTGCGCAAGCTCGACGCGCTGCACAACTACGACTGCCTGCGCGCCAACAAGTCGATGATGGCCTGGGGTGTGGAGCCGCGGGTGCCGTTCCTGGATCGCGAATTCCTCGATGTGGCGATGCGCTTCGACGCCGCGCACAAGATGGTCGGTGCAGGCTTTGGTAGCCGCCGCATCGAGAAGGCGGTGCTGCGCGAGGCGTTCGAAGGCTACCTGCCGGACAGCATCCTGTGGCGGCAGAAGGAGCAGTTCAGCGATGGCGTTGGCTATGGCTGGATCGACGGGCTGAAGGCGCATGCCGAAGCTCAGGTGAGCGACCGTGTGCTGGCAGCGGCCGACAAGTGCTTCCCGCACAACCCGCCGCAGACCAAGGAGGCCTACTACTACCGTCACCTGTTCGAGCAGTTCTTCCCGAGCCGGGCGGCCGCCGAGACCGTGCCGGGTGGCAAGTCCATCGCCTGCTCGTCGCCAGCGGCGATCGCGTGGGATGCCAGCTTCGCCGCTGCTGCAGATCCGTCGGGGCGTGCGATCGCTGGCGTGCACGAGCAGGCACTGGCGTAAGCCCCGAAAAGGGCCGGAGGGGGGCGGGGTGCTTGTGCCACCAACGACTTAATCCCCTCCGTCCCCTTTTTGTATGATCGCCCCCCTGCACATTGGGGAATGTTCATGGACGTACACAGCGGGGGCCAGGTGCCACCGACGAAGTGGGGATGGCGCTACCTGGCCTGGGCCGGGGTCCCGCTGCTGGTCGGCGTGCTGCTGGCCCGTTATGCCGGGCCGGCGGCGCCCGAAGCTGTTGCCCGTGCCACGGGCCCGGCTGAAGCCACCTGGGTGCAGCATCTGGCGTCGCCGCTGGGCCTGTTCCTGCTGCAGCTGCTGGTGCTGCTGCTGGTGGCCAAGGGCGCAGGCGCGCTGCTCAAGCACTTTGGACAACCGGCGGTGATCGGCGAGATGGCCGCCGGCCTGATGATGGGCCCATTGATGCTCGGCAGCCTGTTGCCGCCGCTGCATGGAGCCTTGTTCCCGCCCAGCTCGCTGGGCCCGCTGGGCATGCTCAGCCAGTTGGGTGTGCTGATGTTCCTGCTGGTGGCCGGTGCCGAGCTGGACCTGGCGGCGCTGCGTGGACGCCGGCGTTTTGCCTTTACGGTCAGCCATGCCGGCATCGCGGTGCCGTTCGTGCTTGGCGTCGCCCTGGCGATCTGGCTGTACCCGCAGCACGGCCCACAGGGGGTGGGCTTCACGGCATTCGCACTGTTCGTCGGCATTTCGATGAGCATCACCGCCTTCCCCGTGTTGCTGCGCATCCTTGCCGATCGCGGCATCACGCAGACCCCGCTGGGTCAGACCGCCATCGCCTGCGCTGCATTGGGTGATGCCACCGCGTGGTGCCTGCTGGCGCTGATCGTGGCCGCCGCCCAGGCCAGCGGATGGCTGCCGGCCAGCCTCAACCTGCTGTGCGTGGTCGCGTTCGTGGCGCTGATGCTGGGGCTGGTGAGGCCGTGGTTCGCCCGCCAGCAGATCGCGCCGGGCCGTGAGGGGCGGTGGCTGTTGGGCATCCTGCTGCTGTCGCTGGCCAGTGCCCTGGTCACCGAGATGCTCGGCATCCATGCGCTGTTCGGTGCGTTCGCGGCGGGCGTGGCGGTGTCGTCCAATGTGCAGTTGCGCGAGCTGCTGATGGCGCGCGTCGAACCGTTCGCGGTGACGCTGCTACTGCCGCTGTTCTTCGCCATGACCGGCCTGCGCATGCGCGCCGATACACTGCAGGCCAGCGATGGCCTGTTGTGCGTGGTGGTGATCGCGGTAGCCACGACGGGCAAGCTGCTGGGCACCTTCAGTGCCGCACGCAGTGCCGGCATGCCCGCCCGTGAGGCGTGGCGGCTGGGTGCACTGATGAACACCCGTGGCCTGATGGAGCTGATCGTGCTCAACCTGGGCTACGAACTTGGCCTGCTCGGTGACCGGCTGTTCGCGGTGCTGGTGATCATGGCGCTGGTGACAACGGCGATGACCGGGCCACTGTTGAACCTGATCGAGCGGCGCAGGGGCTGAGCGTTGAACGGTAGTGCCGGCCGCTGGCCGGCAACCTCATGATGCTGGATGCACCTGCATGGATGCCGGCCAGCGGCCGGCACTACCGCGCCGGCACCAGCGTCATGGTGTGCTGCGCCTTGCCGGGCAGGAACGGCGTCGGCCGGCCATGCACCCAGTCTTCGTGGCCGGCACCCCAGTAGGGCGACAGTGGATGCCCACTCTGGCCGCCGGGCATGTGCACGATACCGTCGGCCTCGTGGCCCGGTGAAACCACCATGCGCTCGGAAGCGCCGAAGTTCGGCGTCTGCACGCGCGGCATGTCGCGGTCGCCGGGCAGGCGGTCGGCCGGCATGCACAGCCAGCGTTTGGCGATGTCCGGCAGCGCCCGTGCGATGGGATGGCAGATCGCCGCGGTGTTGCGTTCGCCCCAGCTGCGTTTGGCCAGCGGTCCCTGCCTGGTCAGCTCGTTTTCGGTACGGCGTGCGGCGTCGATCAGCAGTGCATCCCAGCTGTCGAAGGCCGGTGGCAGCAGATTGGCCGGCCGCTGCTGCAGCATCGGCCAGGCCACGCCTTCCAGCTGCGCCAGGCGCGGCTCCAGATAGTCATCGCCCAGCTGCGCATTGGCCGGTGCCAGCAGTGCATCGGACAGTGTGTTCATCACCTGCGTACGGAACTCACGCACCACCCGGTAGCTGACCGAGCTGGCCGAGGCACGGCCGCCCCATTGATGGCTGGCCTCCGTCAAGCGCTTCAGTGCAGGGTCGTCACTGCGTTCGATGACGTCGTGCAGCAGCGCCCACCAGCGCTGCAGGAACACCGCGCGATCGTCGAGCTGGATCGCCAGCAGGTCGTGTTCATCGAAGCGCTCCTGGATCGCCAGCAGGTCGCGGATCTGCCGCGCACGGGCACCCAGGTCATAACCGCCATTGCCGACGGTAGCCAGCGCCTCGCCGTCGAGGACGCGGCCGTTGGCGGTCCACAGGCGATGGTTGGGGGGATCGATCAATGCCGGCGAGGCATCGCTGCGGATCGGCCAGGGGGCGCAGTCCTGGTTGTGGGCGGCGTTGAAGCCGGCCGGCGCGCAGCCCGGACCGCGATCCGGGCGGGCGCCGATCAGGCGCCAGGCGATGCGTCCGGTACGGTCGCCGACCACCAGGTTCTGTGCGGGAATGCCGGCGTGGTCGGCGAACTGCAAGGCTGCGTCCAGATCACCGGCGCGGGCCAGGTCACCGAAGTCCAGGCGCACCGCACCGGGCAGCTGGGCGACCCAGCGCAGCGCGTCGCCGCTGCCATCGGCATGCGTGTGCAGGATCGGTCCCCAGGCGGTTTCGCGTACCGGGAACCGCACATCGGCCTGGCCGGCCACCGCAATCCGTTCTTCATGCACCGTCACTGCGGCATTGGCCGGTTCGGTGCGGTAGTCCGCCGTGTCGATGTAGCTGTTGGTGAAGCCCCAGGCGACGTGCCCGTTGCTGCCGACGATCACGGCCGGAAGGCCCGGCAGCGAGAAGCCGGTGACGTCGACCTGGCCGCCAGCGGCCTGCGGGTCGGGGTAGCGCAGGCGCACGCGGAACCACAGGCTGGGTGCGCGCAGGCCCAGGTGCATGTCGTCGGCAACAATGGCGCGGCCGTCGGCGGTGAGCGCACCGCCCACCGCGAAGTTGTTGCTGCCGACGGCATCGGCTTCTTCCTGCCCGGTGCCCGGTTTTCCCTTCAGCGTGCGCAGGTCCAGCTGGCTGGCACCGGGCAGCGTGGCGTTGCCGGTCGGTTCGCCGAACAGCGGTGCATCCCATTCAGTGCCGTCGTGGGCGATCAGTGCGTACAGCGCCGACGGCACCACCGCGCGGATGCGGCTGAGCGCAAGCTCGGTCTGGTTGCCGGGATCCTGCAGGTCGGCGTACATGGCCAGCCCGGCCAGCACGCTGTCGCTGGCCTGCCAAGGCTGCGGTGACTGCCGCAGCAGCAGGTACGCCCACGGCCGCACGGAGAGGTCGGCAAGGCCTTCGTTGACGCCGTCCACGTAGGCGCGCACGGCATCGCCGTTGTCGCCCAATGCAGCGTCCATGTGTGCCTCGGTGCGTGCGCGCAAACGGTGCACGCGCATGCGCTTGTCGGCGTCGATGGCCTTCGGTCCGAACAGTGCGGACAGTTCGCCGGCGGCGCTGCGGCGCATCAGGTCCATCTCGAAGTAGCGTTCCTGCGCGTGTACGCGGCCGAGTGCGCGCATCGCGTCGGCCTGGCTGCCGGCCGTGATGGTGACCACGCCCAGCGCATCGCGTTCGAGGGTGACCGGCTTCGCCAGTCCCGGCAACGCATGCTCGCCGTCCAGATCGGCCAGGCTGCCGCGCAGCAGCAGCCACAGCACCAGGGCGGTGACCAGGACGATGGCGATCAATACGCCCAGCACCCAACGCCATGTACGTCGCATCGCACGTCCTTTCCGAACTCGTGGGCCGATTGTAGCCGCAGGCGCAACTGCGACTGATTCCGATTAGATCACCGTATTCTGAAATGCGGCACCCTATGCCACATCGATTCACAGGAGCCCCCCCATGAAAGGCAACCCGGACGTCATCGCCTGCCTGAAGGAACTGCTGCGTGGCGAGCTCGCTGCCCGCGACCAGTACTTCATCCATTCCCGCCGCTACGAGGATCAGGGCCTGTTCGCACTTTACGAACGCCTGAACCACGAGATGGAAGAGGAAACCCAGCACGCCGATGCGCTGCTGCGCCGGATCCTGTTCCTGGGCGGCGACCCGGACATGCGCCCGCACGCCACCGAGCCGGGCAAAACCGTCGAAGAGATGCTGCAGAAGGATCTCGACACTGAATACGCCGTTCGGAACAATCTCGCCGCCGGCATGAAGCTGTGCGAGGAGAAGGGCGACTACGTGAGCCGCGACATCCTGTTGGCGCAGCTGAAGGACACCGAAGAAGACCACGCCTGGTGGCTGGAACAGCAGCTGGGCCTGATCAAGCGCATCGGCCTGGAGCTGTACCAGCTGAGCAAGATCGACGGCAGCGGCGCCCCGGCGCACTGAGCCGACGTCGCTCTCTGTAGAGCCGAGCCAATGCTCGGCTGCCTTCCGGTAGAGCCGACCGCTGGTCGGCTGCTCTGCAGAAAGCAGCCGACCAGCGGTCGGCTCTACCAGAAGCGGGAAGCAGCCGACCTGCGGTCGGCTCCGCCAGAAGAAGCACAGCGTTCTGTCGCACGCCAGCACCGGAGCACCGCGAGCCCGCCTTCGCCCGCCAGCCGCTCCACCGCCCGCCAGCCGACAACGAAAAAGCCGGGGAATGCCCCGGCTTTTTCGTGCCTGACGTCCGTCACAGTGTGCCAACCAAGGCTGACACCTGCCAGGAGCAATAGTCCGGGGTCAGAGCCCGTTCCGTTGGAACGGGATCCGACCCGAAGCCCTCACTCCACCGACAACCCTTCCACCTTCTGCCAGCCGCGCGGCAGCAGGTGGCCGCGTGTGGCGCGGGCGCCGAGGTAGGCGTCGAGCTCGTTGAACTTCAGCCCCATCGTGCGCTGGCCGGCGCGGACCTGCAGGGTCTGCCCCGGGCTGATCGCCACGATGGCGACCACGCGTTCGGTGGCGAGCTTGGCCTTCGGGATCTCGATGATCTTGTTGCCCTTGCCCTTGTCCAGTTCCGGCAGGTCGTTGGCGGCGATCGCCAGCAGGTTGCCGGAGCTGGTCACTGCCACGATGCGGTCGGTGGCGACGTTGGCCACTGCCGACGGGGTCAGCACCGACGAACCTGCAGACAGGTTCAGCATCGCCTTGCCGGCCTTGTTGCGGCCGATCAGGTTCTCGAAGCGGGTGACGAAGCCATAACCGTGGCTGGAGGCGAGCACGAAGCGGGTGTCCGGCTCGGCGCTGGCCAGGGTCACGAAGCTGGTGCCCGGTGCCGGCGAGAAGCGGCCGGTCAGCGGTTCACCATTGCCGCGTGCGGAGGGCAGGGTGTGCACCGGCGTCGAGTAGGCGCGGCCCTCGCTGTCGAGGAACGCGACCTGCTGGGTGCTGCGTGCGCGCACCGCGCCCTGCAGTCCGTCGCCTTCACGGTAGGACAGGGCAGATGCATCGACGTCGTGGCCCTTGGCGGCACGGATCCAGCCCTTCTCCGACAGCACCACGGTCATCGGTTCGCTCGGCACCAGCTCGGTCTCGTCGATGGCCTGCGCCGCCTGGCGCTGCACCAGCGGCGAACGGCGTGCGTCGCCGAACTTCCTGGCGTCGGCGGTCAGTTCATCGCGGATCAGCTTCTTCAGCTTGGCTTTGCTGTCGAGGATGCCGAGGATCTTCTCGCGCTCCTTGGCCAGCTCTTCCTGCTCGCCGCGGATCTTCATCTCTTCCAGGCGGGCCAGCTGCTTCAGCTTGGTTTCCAGGATGTACTCGGCCTGTTCCTCGGACAGTCCGAAGCGCGCGATCAGCGCCGCCTTCGGTTCGTCCTCGGTACGGATGATGTGGATCACCTCGTCCAGGTTGAGGAAGGCGACCAGCAGGCCTTCCAGCAGGTGCAGGCGGCGCTCGACCTTCTGCAGGCGGTGCTGCAGGCGGCGGGTGACGGTGTTGCTGCGGAAGGTCAGCCATTCGCTGAGCAGCGTCTTCAGGTTCTTCACCTGCGGACGGCCGTCCAGCCCGATCACGTTGAGGTTGACGCGGTAGCTGCGCTCCAGGTCCGTAGTGGCGAACAGGTGGCCCATCAGCTGGTCGGCGTCGACCCTGTTCGAACGCGGCACCAGCACCACGCGCACCGGGTTGGCGTGGTCGGATTCATCGCGGATGTCTTCCAGCCACGGCAGCTTCTTGGCGCGCATCTGTGCGGCGATCTGCTCGATCACCTTCGACGGCGACACCTGGAACGGCAGCGCCGTGATCACGATGTTGCTGGCTTCCTTGGTGAAGGTCGCGCGTGCACGCACGCTGCCGTTGCCAGTCTCGTAGATGTTGCGCAGGTCATTGGCCGCAGTGATGATCTCGGCGCTGGACGGGTAGTCCGGGCCCTGCACGTGTTCGCACAGGTCGCGCACGGTGGCGTCGGGGTTGTCCAGCAGGTGCAGCAGCGCGCTGACGATCTCGTTGAGATTGTGCGGCGGCACGTCGGTGGCCATGCCCACGGCGATGCCGGTGGTGCCGTTGAGCAGCAGGTGCGGCAGCCGCGCCGGCATCCAGGTCGGCTCCTGCAGGGTACCGTCGAAGTTCGGTGCCCAGTCGGTGGTGCCCTGGCCCAGTTCGCCCAGCAGCACTTCGGCGATCGGGGTCAGCTTGGATTCGGTGTAACGCATCGCCGCGAACGACTTCGGGTCGTCGCTGGAGCCGAAGTTGCCCTGGCCCTCGATCAGCGGGTAGCGGTACGAGAACGGCTGCGCCATCAGCACCAGCGCCTCGTAGCACGCGCTGTCGCCGTGCGGGTGGTATTTACCGATGACGTCGCCGACGGTGCGCGCGGACTTCTTCGGCTTGGACGCGGCATTCAGGCCCAGCTCGCTCATCGAATAGATGATGCGGCGCTGCACCGGCTTCAGGCCGTCGCCGATGAACGGCAGGGCACGGTCCAGGACCACGTACATCGAGTAGTCGAGGTAGGCGCGTTCGGCGTACTCGCGCAGCGGCAGTTGTTCGAATCCGTGGAACACGGGGCGGGCAAGTTCGGTCATGCGGCGTTGTTACCTATGTCGGGAGGCGGCGACGGCGGTCGCCGCTCGCAATCCTGTGATTATCCGGATGCGGCGGGGGATGCCAAGCCGCGCGCAGGGTCCAGCCCGGTTTCCAGGCCGTGGCCGGCCCGCGCCAGGTAGCGCCCCGGTGGCAGCCCGAAGTGGCGGCGGAACACGGTGACGAAGGCGCTGGCGCTGCTGAAGCCCAGTGCGTGGGCGATGTCGGCGACGCTGCGGCCATCGGTCAACTGGCGCAGGGCTTCGGAGAGCCGGGCCTGCTGCCGCCACTGGGCGAAGCTGAGCGTGGTCTCGTCGCGGAAGTGGCGGGTCAGGCTGCGCGGTGACAGGCCGGCCCAGTGCGCCCATTCGGCCAGGCTGCGTTCGTCGGACGGGTCGGCCAGCAGCTGCGAGGCGATCTTCAGCAGGCGCCGGTCATGCGGCATCGGCAGGTGCATGCGCTGGCGTGGCGCTGTGCGGATCTCGTCCACCAGCACCTCGATGATGTGCTGGCGTTCGGAGGTGGTGTCGTAGCCCGGTGGCCAGTCACAGATGCGGTCGGCGAGCGCCTGCGCCAGCTTGGACAGGCCCAGCACGCAGGGATCGGAGGGCAGGGTGGCGCAGACCGGAGCCGCCAGCGCCATGCCCCAGCCACGCAGGGGGCCGTCGAGGGTGACCGTGTGCGGCTCCAGCGGTGGCATCCAGCCGGCCGAGCCCGGCGCCAGCGACCAGGTGCCGTGCGAGGTACGGGTGGTCAGCAGGCCGCGCTCGACGCAGATCAGCTGCGCGCGCTGGTGATGATGCCAATCCACTTCACGGACCAGCCCTTGCGGGCTGTCGAAACGGAAACCGACCACCGGGGGACCGTCGTTGCGCTCGAACCAGTCCAGTGCCTCGTCCCTGAGCAGGCGTTTGGGAGCGGGGATTTCTGCCTTGTTCATCATGTCTGCTGGCTGAAATGTGTCATCCATTGGCTAGATTGTACTACCGGGCCACCTGGCTAGGTCATTAAGGTAGGCGCCTTCACTGATCCAGCCCACTGCTGCAACACAGCATTCGATGCCAGATCAAATATTTCCATTGAGAAATATTTTTTTTGGAAGAGAATGCTCCCCCATGATCTGTCCTGCAACCACTCCCCCCAGCTTCGGCCTGCTGCTGCGCCAGGTGCGCGACGGCCTGGTCCGCCAACTCGACGCGTCCATGGCTGAAGAAGATCTGGGCATCGGCTTCACCCACTACATCGGGTTGAAGGTGCTTTCGAACATGGCGCCGTGCACCGCCAACGAACTGGCCCAGGCCATCGATCAGGTGCCCAGCGCGGTGACCCGGCTGCTGGACAAGCTCGAAGCGCTGGGCTGCGTCCGCCGCGAACCGCATGCGCAGGACCGGCGGGCACTGCAGATCGTGCTGACCGACGAAGGCCGCGCGCTGTGGGCGCGCTTGAAGCTGCGTGGCGACGCGGTGATGGATTACGCCCTGCGTGATCTTTCCGCCGACGAGCGCACGCTGCTGCTGTCTCTCCTTACCCGAATCCGCGATTCACTGACGACCCCATGAACCCGATCCCGCATTCCACTCTCCGCCGGTCCGGGCGCGCGCTGCTGGTGTCAGCGCTGGCCCTGGCCCTGGCCGCCTGCGCCAGCAGTCGTGGCCTCAACCCGCAGGGCCACGTGCTTGACGTGGACAGCCTGCACAGCGAACGCACCTTGGCCGACACCGACCTGAGCGCCACCGGCTTCCCGGCGCAGGACTGGTGGAAGGCACTGGGTGATGCGCAGCTGGACGCGCTGGTCGCCGAGGGCCTGGCCGGCCACCCGAGCCTTGACGCCGCCGATGCCCGCCTGCGCCAGGCCCAGGCCCAGGTCGGCACCGCACGTGCCGACGAACTGCCGAGCCTGTCGGTGTCCGGTGGCTACACCGGCCTGCGCCTGCCCGAATCGATGGTCGGCAGCGAGATGGGTGGCCGTTACGGCGGCAGCAGCCAGGTCGCCTTCGACTTCAGTTATGGCGTGGACCTGTGGGGCGGCAAGCGCGCCGCCTGGGAAGCCGCCGTGGACGGCGCCCACGCCGCCACCGTTGAAGCGCAGGCCGCGCGCCTGAACCTGTCCACTGGCATCACCCAGGCCTATGCCGACCTGGCCTACGCGTGGCAGCTCAACGACGTAGCCGAGGAAGAGCTGAGCCGTTCGCAGAAGTCACTTGAACTGACCCGCCAGCGCCGCCGCGCCGGCATCGACAGTGATCTGCAGGTGCGCCAGGCCGAGGCCCGCGTGCCGGCCGCGCAGCAGCAGGTGCAGGCCGCCCAGCAGCGCATCGACGCGGCCCGCACCGCACTGGCCGCGCTGGTCGGCAAGGGCCCGGACCGTGGCCTGTCGATCCAGCGCCCGCAGCCGCTGAATCCGGTGGCACTGCAGCTGCCGGGCGTGCTGCCCAGCGAACTGCTTGGCCGCCGCCCCGACATCGTGGCCGCACGCTGGCGCGTTGAAGCGGCCGACAAGCAGATCAAGGTTGCCAAGACCAAGTTCTACCCGAGCTTCAACCTGACCGCGCTGGCCGGCGTGGTCGCCCCGGATGTGGGCGACCTGCTGAAGAGCAGTTCCACCTTCGCCTATATCGGCCCTGCGCTGAGCCTGCCGATCTTCGAGGGCGGCAAGCTGCGCGCCAACCTGGCCAATACCGATGCGCAGTACGACCTGGCGGTGGCCAACTACAACCAGACCGTGCTCGATGCGCTGCGTGATGTGGCCGACCAGGTCAACGCGGTGCGCTCGCTGGCACAGCAGGCGCAGTCGCAGCAGCAGGCGGTGGACACCGCACGCGCTGCCTTCGACCTGGCCCAGCAGCGCTACCGCGCCGGCATCGGCAGCTACCTGGACGTGCTGACCGCGCAGTCCACCCTGCTGCAGTCGCAGCAGCAGCTGGCCGGCCTGCAGTCGCAGCAGGTGCAGTCCTCGGTGCGCCTGAGCAAGGCGCTGGGCGGTGGTTTCCAACCCACTGACGCCGACCGCGCACCGATCGCCTCCCATTCCGATTCCTCGCATTCCTGAAGATCTCCGACATGAGCCAGACCCAAGACACCGCGGCCCCGGCCGCCCCCAACCGCCGCGGCAACCTGCTGCGCGGCCTGATCGTGATCGTCGTGCTGCTGCTTGCCGCTTTGGCGCTGTGGTACTTCATGTTCGGCCGTTGGTTCGAAGAGACCGACGATGCCTACGTGCAGGGCAACCAGGTGCAGATCACCCCGCTGGTGGCCGGCACCGTGGTCGCCATCAATGCCGATGACGGCATGCGCGTGGAGCGCGGCCAGCTGCTGGTGCAGCTGGACCCGTCCGACACCGCAGTGGCGCTGCAGCAGGCCGAAGCCAACCTGGCCAAGACCGTGCGCCAGACCCGCGGCCTGTACCGCAGCGTGGAAGGCGCGCAGGCGGACCTGAACGCCCGCCAGGTGACCCTGAAGCGCGTGCGCGAAGACTACGCCCGCCGCAAGGACCTGGCCGCCACCGGCGCCATCTCCAACGAAGAACTGGCCCACGCCCGCGACGAGCTGGCCGCGGCCGAAGCCGCCGTGGCCGGTTCACGCGAGACCGTCGAGCGCAACCGCGCGCTGGTCGACGACACCGTGATCGCCACCCAGCCGGATGTGCAGGCCGCCGCTGCGCAGCTGCGCCAGGCCTTCCTCAACAATGCCCGCGCCGGCATCGTTGCGCCGGTCTCCGGCTACGTCGCCCGTCGTTCGGTGCAGGTCGGCCAGCGCGTGCAGCCGGGCAATGCGCTGATGGCCGTGGTGCCGACCGAGCAGATGTGGGTCGAGGCCAACTTCAAGGAAACCCAGCTGCGCCACATGCGCCTGGGCCAGGAAGTGGAGCTGAAGTCGGACCTGTACGCCGGCGACGTGAAGTACAAGGGGCGCATCCAGAGCCTGGGCCTGGGCACCGGCTCGGCGTTCTCGCTGCTGCCGGCACAGAACGCCAGCGGCAACTGGATCAAGATCGTGCAGCGCGTACCGGTGCGCATCGCCATCGATGCCAAGCAGCTGGCCGAGCACCCGCTGCGCATCGGCCTGTCGATGAAGGCCGAAGTGAGCCTGCGCGACCAGAAGGGCGAAGTGCTGCCGAGCACCCCGGCCAAGGGCACGGTGTTCGACACCGACGTGTATGCCAAGCAGCTGCATGATGCCGACGAGGTGATCCACACGATCATCCAGGGCAACCTGCCGCAGCAACAGGCGAAGGTGGGCTGAGGTCGCCATGTCCGCACAAGCTCCAGCCGCGCCCGGCGCTCCGGGCGCACCGGCGGCGCCGGCTGCAGCCTCCGGGTTCCTGCCGCCCAGCGTCGCCCTGTGCACCGTCGGCCTGGCGATGGCGTCGTTCATGCAGGTGCTCGACACCACCATCGCCAACGTCTCGCTGCCGACCATCGCCGGCAACCTCGGTGCCAGTTCGCAGCAGGCGACCTGGGTCATCACCTCGTTCGCGGTCAGCACGGCCATCGCGCTGCCGCTGACCGGCTGGCTCAGCCGCCGTTTCGGCGAACGCAAACTGTTCGTCTGGGCCACGCTGGCCTTCGTCATCACCTCGCTGTTGTGCGGCCTTGCGCAGAGCATGGGCATGCTGGTGGTGTCGCGTGCGCTGCAGGGTTTCGTGGCCGGTCCGATGTACCCGATCACACAGTCGCTGCTGGTCTCGATCTACCCGCGCGAGAAACGCGGACAGGCATTGGCGCTGCTGGCGATGATCACGGTGGTGGCGCCGATCTGCGGCCCGATCCTCGGTGGCTGGATCACCGACAACTACAGCTGGGAATGGATCTTCCTGATCAACGTGCCACTGGGCATCTTCGCCGCGCTGGTGGTGGGCAACCAGCTGAAGGGACGCCCGGAGCAGATCGAGAAGCCGAAGATGGACTACGTCGGCCTGATCACGCTGGTGATCGGTGTCGGCGCGCTGCAGCTGGTGCTCGACCTGGGCAACGACGAGGACTGGTTCTCGTCGATGAAGATCGTGGTGCTGGCCTGCGTGGCGGTGGTGACGCTGACGGTGTTCCTGATCTGGGAACTGACCGACAAGGATCCGATCGTCGACCTGAAGCTGTTCCGGCACCGCAACTTCCGTGCCGGCACGCTGGCGATGGTGGTGGCCTATGCGGCGTTCTTCAGCGTGGCGTTGCTGATTCCGCAGTGGCTGCAGCGTGACATGGGCTATACCGCGATCTGGGCAGGCCTGGCGACCGCACCGATCGGCATCCTGCCGGTGATCATGACGCCGTTCGTGGGCAAGTATGCGTCGCGCTTCGATATGCGCATGCTGGCCAGCGTGGCGTTCATCGTGCTGTCGATGACCAGCTTCCTGCGCTCGAACTTCAACCTGCAGGTGGACTACATGCACGTGGCCGGCGTGCAGCTGATCATGGGCATTGGCGTGGCGCTGTTCTTCATGCCGGTGCTGCAGATCCTGCTGTCGGACCTGGATGGGCGCGAGATCGCGGCGGGCTCCGGCCTGGCGACGTTCCTGCGCACGCTGGGCGGCAGCTTCGCGGCCTCGCTGACGACGTGGCTGTGGGCGCGGCGTACCCAGGTGCACCATGCCGATCTGACCGAGCACATCTCGGCCTATCAGCCGGGCATGCAGGAGCAGGTCACTGCAATGGGGCAGGGCGACCTGCAACATGGCGCGGCGGTACTGAACAACATGATCAACCACCAGGCATCGCAGATGGGTTTCAACGACATCTTCTTCCTGCTGGGCTGGATCTTCCTGGCGATCATCACCTTCCTTTGGCTGGCCAAGCCGCCGTTCGGCGCAGGCGCAGGTGCGGCGTCCGCGGGCGGTGGGCATTGATCGACCATTGGCGTTGAAACGCACAAAACCCCGCCGCAAGGCGGGGTTTCTGTCTGGTGGATCCACGTCATCGCGTGCCACCCAGCCTCCGGAAACGAAAAAACCCGCTTTCGCGGGTTTGATCATCTTGAGTCGTGGTGCCCAGGAGAGGACTCGAACCTCCACGGTTTTACCCGCTAGTACCTGAAACTAGTGCGTCTACCAATTCCGCCACCTGGGCGACTCAGGAGATGAATTGTGCGGCACGGCAGAGAGTGTGTCAACAACATTTCACACTATTTTCTGCGCTTGCACGCCCAGGTGGTGCAGCAGGCTGCGCATCGCCGGTGACAGCTGCGCCCACTCGGCGAAACAGGCGCACAGGCGGCGTTGCGCCCACGCATCTGCAAGCGGCACCGCAACGGTATGCGTGCTGCGCCGATGCTGGCGCGCAATGGTACGCGGCACGATACCGACACCGATGCCGTGGCCGACCATGATGCAGACGCCCTCGAAGGTCTTCATGCGGATGCGCACGTCCAGTCGGCGACCGATGTCGCGCGCCTGGTCTTCGATGTAGGTCTGCAGTGCATTGCCATCGGCCAGGGCAACGAAGGTCTCGCCGGCAATATCGGCGAAGGTCACGCTGCGCAGTGATGCAAAGCGGTGATCGGCAGGCAGCAGCATCACCAGTGGATCTTCGGCCACCACATGCTGCTGCAGGCCGGTGGCGTCGACTGCATCACTGATGATGCCGGCCTCGGCCTGGCCAGCGCTGATTGCACGCACGACTTCGGGGCTGGTGCGTTCCAGCAGTTCGACGTGCAGGCGGGGTCGTTCGGCCAACCACGGTGCGAGCCGCGAGGGCAGGTAGTTGGTCAGTGCTGCGGTGTTGGCATACAGATGCAGGGTGCCGCGCGCCCCCTGCGCGAATGCCTGCAGTTCGCCGCGCAGCTGTGCCTGCTGTTGCAGGATCAGGCGTGCATGGTGGGCGAGGGCGGCGCCGGCTTCAGTCAGGCTGACGCCACGTGGATGCCGGTTCAACAGCTGGGTGCCGGCATCGGCTTCGATCGTGCGCAGGCGCTCGCTGGCCGAACCCAGGGCCAGGTTCGCCTGCGTTGCGCCGGCAGTGATGCTCCCGGCCTCGGCGATTGCCAGGAACAGGCGCAGGTCGGCGATGTCCATCCGCATGTGGGTGCCCTCATCGCAGGGCCACCGCCTTCGGAGCAGCCGAAGGCAGGGCCGGAAAGACCGCATTGTGCGCCGTTGCTCCGCCCGATCCAATGAAGGCATGGATGAATCGATGTACTTCTACGTGCTGCTGGTGCTGGTGTTCGTATTGGCCGGCGTGGTCAAGGGGGTGACCGGCATGGGGTTGCCGACGGTGGCGATGGGGGTGCTGGGCAGTACGCTGTCGCCGGTGGCGGCAGCGTCGATGCTGTTCATTCCGACCTTCGTCACCAATGTGTGGCAGCTGTTGTCCGGGCCAGCGCTGGGCCCCATCGTGCGGCGCCTGTGGCCGATGATGCTGGCCGTGGTGGTGGTGACGCTGGGTTCGGCAGCGCTGCTGGTACGGGTCGATCGCAGCGGGTCGCGCGTTGCGCTGGGCGTGGCCCTGATGGTCTATGCCGCCTATGCGTTGCTTGCGCCGGTGTTCCGCGTGCCGCAGCGGCGCGAGCGCTGGCTGGGGCCGCTGGTGGGCGCGCTGTCCGGCGTAGTGACCGGCGCCACCGGCGTGTTCGTGATGCCGGCGGTGCCGTACCTGCAATCACTGGGGTTGCAGCGCGAAGAACTGGTGCAGGCGCTCGGGCTGGCGTTCACCGTATCGACGATTGCACTGACCACGGGCCTGGTGCTGCACGGTGCGTTCGGCATCCAGCAGCTGGGCTTGAGTGCACTGGCGGTGGTGCCGGCGCTGCTGGGCATGTGGCTGGGGCAGGTGATCCGGCAGCGGATCAGCGCACGAGTGTTTCGGGCGTGCTTCCTTGGCTTCCTGCTGTTGCTCGGCCTGGAGCTGGTGCTGCGGCCATTGTTCTGATGCCAAATTGCGGGCATGAAAAAACCCGCTTTCGCGGGTCTTTCTCATTCTCGACGTGGTGCCCAGGAGAGGACTCGAACCTCCACGGTTTTACCCGCTAGTACCTGAAACTAGTGCGTCTACCAATTCCGCCACCTGGGCGTCGAGGAGCGAGATTATGGGGTGTCGTTATGGGGGTGTCAATACTTTTTGCTTGCCCGGAGTCGGATCCTGTTTCGCATGCGAAACGGGCTCTGACCCCATGGGACCCGCACAGGCAAAAAAAATCCCCGCCGAAGCGAGGAGTTTTTTCGTTGGTGCCCAGGAGAGGACTCGAACCTCCACGGTT
>NZ_KV791374.1:0-30852 GCF_001807895.1 Stenotrophomonas sp. HMSC10F07 | reverse complement strand
ACTAGTGCGTCTACCAATTCCGCCACCTGGGCGTTCCAGAGGCGCAATTGTGAAGATGAATCCGGGAGCTGTCAACGACTTCCTGAAATTATTTCATCCAACGCCTCCAGGGCGGGCGCTGACCCGTTCTGCACGCCATCAACGGCTACCATGTAGGGCGATGACTACCAAAAAACCAAGCAAGGGCGGGAGCAAGTCCCGCAGCCAAGCCCCGAAGAAGGGCCCGAAGGCGGGCGCAGCCCGCACCCCCAAGCCGGGCAAGCCGCTGCCAGGCTGGTTCCCCGAATTGAATGAAGGCGGTACGCCGCCGCGCGGCCGCAAGGTCCGCACCGCTGATGCGGCAGCGCCCGGCCCGGCCCCGGGCCGCAAGCTGCCGCCGACCGGCAAGGTGATCGACGATCCCTACGCCGCCCGCGAAGCCGAGAAATACGAACAGCCCATCGCCAGCCGCGAGGCCATCCTGGCCCTGCTGGAGCGTTGCGAAGGGCCGCAGACCGCCGAGGAACTTGGTGCACGCCTGGGCCTGACCGCACCGGATCGGGCCGAGGCGCTGTCGCGCCGGCTCGGTGCCATGGTCCGTGATGGCCAGCTGGTGCAGAACCGCCGCGGCGGTTTCGCCCCGATCCAGACGTTGAACCTGGTCACCGGCGTGGTGATCGCCAACCCGGAAGGGTTCGGTTTCCTGCGTCCGGTCGAGGGCGGCGACGACCTGTTCCTGCCGCCGTATGAAATGCGCAAGGTGATGCACGGCGACAAGGTGCTCGCCCGCGTGACCGGCATCGATCACCGGGGCCGTCGCGAGGGCAGCATTGCGCGCGTGCTCGAACGCGGCATGACCCGCCTGATCGGCCGCTTCAGCATCGAGATGGGCATCAACTACGTGGTGCCCGATGACAAGCGCGTGCAGCGCAACGTGCAGGTGCCGCCGGACCAGACCGGTGGCGCGCGCGACGGCCAGCTGGTGGTCTGCGAACTGACCCAGGCCCCGGACAGCCGCCGCCCGCCGATCGGCCGCATCATCGCCGTGCTGGGCGACAAGCTGACCGCGTCGCTGGTGGTGGAGACCGCCATCCACGGTCACGAGCTGCCGTTCGAGTTCCCGCAGGAGGTGCTGGACGAAGCCGCATCGGTGCCGCTGGTGGTTGAGCCGGCGATGATCGGCGACCGTGTCGACCTGCGCAGCACGCCGCTGGTCACCATCGACGGTGAGGATGCCAAGGACTTCGACGACGCGGTGTACTGCGAGCCGAATGCCGATGGCTTCCGCCTGGTGGTGGCCATTGCCGATGTCTCCAACTACGTGCGCCCCGGTACGCCGCTGGATGAGGAAGCGCAGAAGCGCGCCACCTCGGTGTACTTCCCGGGCTTCGTGGTGCCGATGCTGCCGGAGACGCTGTCCAACGGCATCTGCTCGCTGATGCCGAAAGTCGACCGCATGTGCTTCGTCTGCGACATGCAGATCGACCGCGATGGCCTGGTCACGCATTCGCGATTCTACGAGGCGGTGATGAATTCGCACGCGCGCCTGACCTATACCCAGGTGTGGAAGGCGGTCGGCGAGGACGATGCCGATACCAAGGCCTGGATGGGCGACCTGTTGCCGCAGGTGCAGCGCCTGCACCAGCTGTACAAGGTGCTGTCCAAGGCACGTGCCAAGCGCGGCGCCATCGAGTTCGAAAGCAGCGAGGTGCGCTTCGTGCTGGACAACCGTGGTGAAGTCACCCAGGCCGGCATGCTGGTGCGCAACGACGCGCACAAGCTGATCGAGGAATGCATGATCGCGGCCAACGTCGAGGCGGCCAGGTACCTGCTGTCGCGCCACGTGCCGGCGCCGTACCGCATCCACGAGAAGCCGCCGGAAACCAAGTACGCCGACCTGCTGGAATTCCTCAAGGAGTTCAAGCTGAGCCTGCCGCCGTGGTCGAAGGTGCGCCCGGGTGACTACACCAAACTGCTGAAGAAGATCCGCGACCGCCCTGATGCGACGCTGCTGGAGTCGGTGCTGCTGCGCAGCCAGAGCCTGGCGATCTACAGCCCGGAGAACCACGGCCACTTCGGCCTGGCGCTGGAGGCCTACGCGCACTTCACCTCGCCGATCCGTCGCTATCCCGACCTGCTGGTACACCGCGCGATCAAGCACGCGCTGTCCGGCAAGCCGCTGGACAAGTTCACCTACAATGCCCGCGAGATGGCCGCGCTGGCACTGCAGTGTTCCGAGCGTGAGCGCCGTGCCGACGAGGCCGAGCGCGAGGTCGACGAGCGTTACCGTGCGGCGTGGATGGAAAAGCACGTGGGCGGCCAGTTCGACGGCGTGATCAGCGGCGTGACCAGCTTCGGCCTGTTCGTGGAACTGGACGAGTCGAAGGTGCAGGGCCTGGTCCACGTGACCCAGCTGCCGCAGGACTATTACAAGTTCGACGCGACCCGCAAGACGCTGACCGGCGAGCGCCGCGGCGGCAGCTACCGGCTGGGCGACCGCGTGCGCATCCTGGTGCTGAAGGCCAGCATGGAAGAGCGCAAGATCGACTTCCGGCTGGTCGAACACAAGGGCGAGGACGAGGGTGACGGGCTGCCGCCGCTGCCTGAGCGGGGCAAGCCGGCCAAGCGCACCAAGAAGCAATATTGAAAGGCGTGCCGACCAACGGTCGGCACCCACCTCACCCGGTAGGTGCCAACCGTTGGTTGGCACGCACCGCTCGTCAGGTAGGTGTCGACCTTGGTCGACACGATCTTCCGGAGGAAAGCAGCATGCAAGGCCAACCCGAATACAGCGGCGGCTGCCAGTGCGGCGCGATCCGCTTCCACGTGCGTGGTGCGCTGACCGACAGCTCGATCTGCCATTGCCGGATGTGCCAGAAGGCCTTTGGTGCCTACTACGCACCGCTGGTGTCGGTGCGTGGCGTGCAGTTCAGCTGGACCCGCGGCCAGCCGCGCTATTTCCAATCGTCCAACGTGGTGCGGCGTGGCTTCTGCGCCGACTGCGGCACGCCATTGACCTACGAAGCGCCCGATGGCGTGGCGGTGGCTGCCGGCGCGTTCGACGAAGCCGAACGCCTGCCTCCGACGATCCAGTACGGGGTCGAGCGCAAGCTGCCCTTCGTCGACGGCCTGGCCAGCCTGCCCGTACGGCGTACCGAGGAGGACATCGCGGCCCTGGACTTCCTGGCCACGATCGTGTCCCACCAGCACCCCGACCACGACACGCCGCACTGGCCACCGCGCAGCCGGTGACGCACCTGTAGCGCCGTCTCCACGCTGTCGCCGCAGGCTGAACCCAGGACAGCCGAGCGCAGGCTCGGCTGTACAGGGAGGCGGGGCGCGGCAGCGCCCGGACCGCCGATGCTCTACCATAGCCCCCCCCTTTCCGGTCCCCGCCCGCATGAGCAAGAACAGCCAGTGGATCGTCGGCGTCAACGCCGTCGCCTCCTCCATCGAGAACGACGCCGAGAACGTCCGCGAAGTGCTGGTCGAGGCCGGTGCGAAGAACCCGCGCCTGACCGAGATCGAGGAAAACGCCCGCCGCAAGGGCATCGACGTGCGCAAGGTGAACAGCCAGGCGCTGGACGGTGTGGGGGGCTCGGTGCGCCACCAGGGCGTGGCCGCGCGCTATGCCGCCGCCCGCACCTACAGCGAGAACGAGCTGGAAGGCCTGGTCACTGCGGCCGAGGGCAAGGCGCTGCTGCTGGTGCTGGATGAGGTGCAGGACCCGCACAACCTGGGTGCCTGCCTGCGCTCGGCGGCTGCGGCCGGTGCGACTGCAGTGATCATCCCCAAGGACAAGTCGGCCACGGTCAACGCCACCGTGCGCAAGACCTCGGCCGGCGCCGCCGACCTCATCCCGGTGGTGGCGGTGACCAACCTGTCGCGTTGCCTGAAGGACCTGCAGAAGCAGGGCGTGTGGATCTACGGCCTGGCCGGCGAAGCCACCGCCTCGCTGTACCAGCTGGACCTGAAGGGCAACATCGCGCTGGTGCTGGGCGGCGAAGCCGACGGCCTGCGCCGCCTGACCCGCGAGAACTGCGATGGCCTGGTCAAGATCCCGATGCCGGGCGAGATCGAGAGCCTGAATGTCTCCGTCGCCGCCGGCGTCAGCCTGTTCGAAGCCGTGCGCCAGCGCGGTTGATCGGGCGACAGCCCATGTAGAGCCGAGCCCACGCTCGGCTGCCGCGCGCGGCCCACCGCGCCGCATGGGCATTCAGACGAAAAGCAGCCGAGCATGGGCTCGGCTCTACAGAAGGCCTCAGCCCGCGCTGCCGCCCAGCGCCTTGAACAGGGTCACGTCGTTGTTCAGCTGGCCCTGGCGCACGCGCGCCAGCGACAACTCTGCATCGCGCCGGGTCTGCTGGGCTTCCAGCCAGGTGCGCAGATCGGTAGCACCCACGCGATAACGCACTTCCTGCGCGCGCTCCACTTCCACCGCTTCCTCGTACGAAGCCTGCGAGGCAGCGACCTGGCGCGCCAGCTGCTCGCGCGCGGACAGTGCGTTGTCCACTTCCGAGAGCGCGGTGTACAGCGTCTTGCGGAAATTGGTCGCGGCGATCTGATAGCTGGTGCCGGCGATATCGGTATCCAGCTGCGCGCGCTGCAGGTTGAGGAATGGCAGCGAAAGGCCGGCACCCAGCGTGGCCACCGGATTGCGCAGTACATCGCCCAGCGAGGTCGCACTGGAACCGAGGCTGCCGGTCAGGCTCAGCGCCGGGTAGTACTGGGTGGCGGTGACCTTGATGGTCTTCAGGCTGTTGCGCAGGCGGAGTTCTGCCGCACGCAGGTCGGGGCGGCGGCCGAGCAGGTCGGCCGGCAGCCCCTCGACAATGCGCGGGCTGCGTGCGCCCAGCAGGTCCTGAGGTTCGTCCTGCTGGGGCCAGGGCGTGCCGTCCAGCAGCACGGTCAGTGCGTTGCGCACCTCCACCCGCTGCTGTTCCAGCGCGCTCTGCGAGGCGCGCTGCGATTGCAGGTTCTGCAGCGCCTGGCGCACTTCCAGACGCGATACCGCACCGGCGTCGAAGCGGGCCTGCACCAGTTCGCGGGTGCGCTCCAGCCGCTCCAGGTTGGCCTGGCCGGTGGCGATCGACTGGTTCAGGTAGGCCAGGTTCCAGTACTGGGTGATGGTGTCGCTGATCACCAGCAGGGCGGTATTCTGCCGGTCTTCCTCGCTGGCTTCGGCTTCCCAGCGGGCGATGTCGCGCTGGGTCCGCAGGCGTCCCCACAGATCGACCTCCCAGCCCAGCGAAACGCCGGTGGAGTAGCTGCGGCGCCAGTCGTCGGCCTGGTCGGTGGCGCGGCTGGCATTGCCGCTGACGCCCGATGACGAAGGCTGCGGCCACAGCGCGTTGCTGGCCAGGCCGGCCTGCAGGCGCGAACGCTGCACGGCCAGGCCGGCGGCGGCCAGGTCGCTGTTGGCGGCCAGCGCCTGCGCCACCAGGCGGTTCAGGCGTTCATCGCCGAAGCCGGTCCACCAGGTGTCCTGGCGGATGTCGTGGCCCGGTGTGTCCAGGCTGCTGCGCGGGTCGTCGGCCGGTGCGTTGAGGGTGGCATCGCCACGCCCATACTGGGCCGCCACATCGGGATCGGCCACCGGATAGCGGCCGACAGAGGCGCAGCCAGACAGGGTGAGCAGAACGGCACCCGCCAGCAGCCGGCGCGAAGGGGCAGGGAAGGGCAGTCGGGTCATCATCTTCATTCGCGTGCCAGGGCCTCCACCGGGTCAAGCTGCGCGGCATTGCGCGCGGGCAGGAAGCCGAACGCCACGCCGATCAGGGTCGAGCAGGCGAAGGCGGCAATGATCGAGGCGGTGGAGAACAGCACCTGGAAGTCGCTGGCGAAGCGGCCGATCATCGAGCCCAGCAGCAGGGCCAGGCCGATGCCGAGCACGCCACCGAGCAGGCAAACCAGCACCGCTTCGATCAGGAACTGCTGGCGGATATCACTTTGTCGTGCACCAACGGCCATGCGCACCCCGATCTCTCGGGTGCGCTCGGTCACCGACACCAGCATGATGTTCATCACGCCGATGCCGCCGACCAGCAGCGCGATGGCGGCGATGGCACCGATCAGCAGGGTCATCGTGCGCGTGGTCTGCTCGATGGTGTCGCGGATCTCCGCGCTGTTGCTGAGGAAGAAATCCTCGGTGCCGTGGCGCATCGTCAGCAGGCGGGTGATCGCTTCCTGAGCGGCATCCATCGGTGTGTTGTCGTCCACGCGCACGGTGATGCTGGAGACATGGCTCTGGCCGAGCATGCGCGACATCACCGTGGTGTAGGGCACCCAGACGCTGAGGCTGGTGCTGCCACCGAAGCCGAAACTCTGGCGCTTGGCCACGCCGACCACGCGCGCCGGCACGTTGCCGAGCAGGATCACCTGGCCGACCGGGTCGACATCGGGGAAGAACTGGGTCTGGGTGTTTTCGTCGATCACCGCTACCTGGCCGAGGCCCCTCACGGCATCGGCATCGAAGAAGCTGCCGCTGAGCAGGGTTACCCCCTTGACCCGGAAGAACTGCTCGCCGACGCCGCTGACCTGGGCGGTCGACGACTGGTTGCGATAACGCGCGGTGACCGAGGTCGATACGCTGGGGGTGGCGCTGTCCACATAGCTCTGCTTTGCCAGTGCATCGGCATCGCTGGCCTTGAGCGTCTGCACCCGGGCCGAGCGCATGTCGCCGAAACCACGGCCGGGATAGACGTCGATGGTGTTGGTGCCGAGCGCGCTGATGTTCTGCAGGATCTGCTGCTGCGAGCCATTGCCCAGCGCCACCACCGAGACCACCGAGGCGATGCCGATGATGATGCCGAGCATGGTCAGGAAGGTGCGCAGGCGATGGGCGTTCATCGCCAGCAGCGCCATCCGGTACGCTTCGGTGAAGCGGTCGCGGGCCGCCCGCCAGCTATTGCCGTGGGCGACGCCGGTACTGGCTTCGCGCTGGGCGCGGTAACTCGGCGCATCCGGATTGGCGCGGTCGGCAATGATCTCGCCATCGCGGATCTCGATGATGCGCTGTGCGTGCTGGGCCACGCTCATGTCGTGGGTGACGATGATGATGGTGTGGCCTTCGGCATGCAGTTCGCCGAGGATCGCCATCACTTCCTCACCGGATTTCGTATCGAGCGCGCCTGTTGGTTCGTCGGCCAGGATCACCTCGCCGCCGTTCATCAGGGCGCGTGCGATCGACACGCGCTGCTGCTGGCCACCGGAAAGCTGGCCTGGCTTGTGATGCATGCGGTCGCCCAGGCCCAGCCGCTGCAGCAGTTGCTCGGCACGCGCGTTGCGCACCGGGCCGGGACTGCCGGCATACACCGCCGGCACTTCCACATTGCCGCGCGCGTCGAGGTCGCCGAGCAGGTGGTAGCGCTGGAAGATGAAACCAAAATGCTCGCGGCGCAGTTCGGCCAGTTCGTCCGGCTCCATCTTTCCGGTTTCGCGGCCGGCCACCTGGTAGCTGCCGCGGGTGGGACGGTCGAGGCAGCCGAGGATGTTCATCAGCGTCGACTTGCCCGAGCCGGACTGGCCGACGATGGCGACCATCTCGCCGGCGTGGATGTCGAGATGGACGTCGCGCAGCACGGCGATCACATCGTCGCCGGCCGGGAATTCACGTCGCAGGTCGCGCAGCCGCAGCAGCGGCGCCGTCGTGCTCATCGGCGCCCCATGCCCGGGCCGCCGACCCGCATCTGCATGCCGCCGCGGTTGCCGCCGCCGGCGCTGGCACCGGCCGCACCGGCTTCGCCGACCACCACGCGCTCGCCTTCCTTCAAGCCGGACAGGATCTCGGCCGAGGCGCCGTTGTTGATGCCGACGGTGACCTTGCGCGGCTGCGGCTGGCCCTTCTCGTCCAGCACCCGCACCATCCGCTCATCGCCACGGCGCTTCGGTCCCAGTGCCACCGCCGGCACCATCAGCACGCCCTTGGCCTGCTTGAGCAGTACCGAGACCTGCGCGGTCATGTCGATGCGCAGCGTGCCGTCCGGGTTTTCCACATCAAACAGCGCGTTGTAGTAGACCGCGCTGCTGGAGCTGGAGCTGGAGGAGCTGCTGGAGCTGGACGAATTCTCGTTGGCGATCGAGGCCGGCGCCGGATTGATCTGGCGCAGCGTGGCGTGATACTTGCGGTCCGGGTCGCCCAGGGTGGTGAAGTACACCGGCATGCCGGGCTTGATCTTGACCACGTCGGCCTCGGAGATCTCGGCATTGACGGTGACCACGTCCAGCCGCGCCAGCATGACGATGGTCGGTGCGGTCTGGTTGGCGTTCACGGTACGGCCTTCCTCGGCCACCACCGCGACCACGGTGCCGTCCATCGGCGCGGTGATGCGGGTGTAGGCCAGGTTGGCGCGGGCGGTGCCCAGCTCGGTTTCGCGGCCCTTGATCTGCGCCTCGTAGGACTGCAGCTGGGCACGGGCGGTCTTCAGCTGCGCTTCGGCGGCATCGTATTCCTGGCGCGAGGTGGCCTCGGCGGCCAGCATCTGCTGCTGGCGCGCGAACTCTAGTTCGGCCTGGCGCAGGGTGGCCTGCTGCACGGCGCGCTGGGCGGTGACCTGGTCCAGCGAGGCCTGCGCGTTGAGCACCTGGTTCTGCTGGGTGGTGGCATCGATCTCGGCGATCAGGTCGCCTTCCTTCACGGTGTCGCCCAGCTGTACCTTCAGCGATTTGATCTGGCCCGAGGCCTGCGCGCCGACGCTGACCAGCTTGTAGGCGTCGATCACGCCGGTGGCATCCACCGTTTGTTCGATGTCACCGCGGCTGACCGGCGAGGTTGCCACCGCCGGGGCGGCGGGCTTGCGCAGCAGCCACCAGGCGGTCGCGGCGACGATCAGGGCGAGCAGGGCGATCAGCATCAGGCGACTCCGGCGGGTCGCTGGCAGCAGGCGGAACGTCACGTCGTGGCTTCACTCTCGAGGCCGCGAGGGCGGCGTTGGTGGGCATTGTGAAGACCGGGCGATGGACGGCTCAATCCTCGGGGTATGTCTGTATGTAACACTGTCGGTGAACAGGCGTAACCACAGGTATCCCGCCCGCGGGTGGATACACTGGTACGCATTGCCCCGGATGCGGTTCAGCTGCCGACACGGGATGATCGCGACATGGAGACTGAAAACCCGATGCATCGACTGCTGATCGTCGACGACGACAACGACATCCGCACGCTGCTGGCCGAGCAGCTCGGCCGCGCCGGCTACCAGGTGAGCACTGCGGCCGATGGCACCGCCATGCGCCAACTGCTGGACCGCGAGCACGTGGACCTGATCGTGCTGGACCTCAACCTGCCGCGCGAGGATGGTCTGACCCTGTGCCGTGACCTGCGTGCACGTTCGAACACGCCGGTGATCATGCTGACCGCGCGGGCCGAGCCGATCGACCGCGTGCTGGGCCTGGAAATGGGCGCCGACGACTACCTGGCCAAGCCGTTCGAGCCGCGCGAGCTGCTGGCGCGCATCCGCAACGTGCTGCGCCGGACCGAGGCGCTGCCGGCCAACCTGGAACCACTGGCGGTACGCCGCGCGCGTTTCTCGCGCTGGGTATTCGACCTCGAGCATCGCCACCTGGTCGATCCGGATGGCCGCGTGGTGGTGCTGTCCGGCGCCGAGTTCCGCCTGCTGCGGGTGTTCATCGCCCACGCCAACAAGGTGCTGTCGCGCGAGCAGCTGGTCGCGCTCAGCAGTGGCCGCAACTACGAGGCTCAGGACCGCGCGATCGACCTGCAGGTCAGCCGCCTGCGCAACAAGCTGGGCGACGATGGTGGCCCGGATGGACTGATCAAGACCGTTCGCAACGAAGGCTACGTGCTGGCCTCGTCGGTCAACCTGGAATAAACCGCGATGAAGCGCCTGCGCCATTTCCTGTCCTCGATGGTCGGGCGGTTGTTCGTGATCCTGCTGCTGGGCATGGCGGTGGCTGCGATCGGCGCGACCATGCTGGCCACCTCCAAGCGCCAGCAGGAGTTCGAGCGGCAGAACCTGAACCGCATCGCCGACCGCCTGCAGGGCTACGTCAACCTGCTGGACGGCAATCCGGAGCTGCGCGAGCGCCTGCTGGCGATCGGCGGGCCGAGCGTGCGCGCGCTGCAGCCGGGCGCACGCCTGGGGCGTGCCGACACGGCGCTGATGGAAGTGCTGGAAGACCGCCCCGGGCCGGTGTCGCGCGCGCACGTGCACTTCGCTTCGTTCCGCTCCTGCATTCCCAAACTGCAGGAGCTGCTGCCGCCGCCGCCGCCGGGCCACCGGCGGCCGCCGCGCGAACGCGACCCCGCGTTCATCCCGCCCAAATGCCGCGCGGTGGACGTGACCCTCAACGACGGCACGCTGCTGAAGCTGGCGCTGGACTCGCCGGCAGTGGCGCACAACGGCATCCTCGCCGTGGACCCATGGTTCCTGACCCTGCTGGTGCTGGCGATTGCCGTGCTGGCCTATATCGTCGCGCGCATGGCCAGCGCGCCGCTGCAGGAACTGGCCGCAGCCGCAGAAGACCTTGGCGATGACCTGCAGCGCGACCCGTTGCCACTGCGCGGGCCGCGCGAAGTGCAGCGTGCCGCCGAAGCCTTCAACGCCATGCAGCACCGCCTGCAGCGGCACCTGGCCGAACGCACGCAGATGCTGGCGGCGATCACCCACGACCTGCAGACGCCGCTGACACGGCTGCGCCTGCGCCTGGAGAATGTCAGCGACGAGGCCCTGCGTGAGCGCCTGATCGGCGACCTGGCGGCGATGCAGGCGCTGGTGCGCGAGGGCCTGGAACTGGCGCGCAGCGCCGAGAGTGCCGAGCAGCGCGCCGCACTGGACCTGGATTCGCTGCTGGAGAGCATTGTCGAGGACGCCGCCGAAGGCGGCGGTGATGTGGTCTTCGAAGGGGGCAGTGGTTCGGTGCTGATGTTGCGTCCGTTGGCCATGCACCGGCTGTTCTCCAACCTAGTGGACAACGCGGTGATGTACGCGCAGCGGGCCCGGGTGCGGGTTGAGCGCAGCGGCGGTGCGATTACCGTGGTGGTGGCCGATGACGGCCCGGGCCTGGCCGAAGAGCAGCTGGAGGCGGTGTTCGATCCGTTCGTGCGGGTGGAGACCTCGCGTTCGCGCGAAACCGGCGGGGCCGGCCTGGGCCTGACCATCGCGCGCGCCCTGGCCGAGAAGGACGGTGCCCGGCTGTGGCTGCGCAACCGGGCCGAAGGTGGCCTGGAGGCGGTGGTGCAGTGGCCGGCCAGTGCCCAGGTGGTGGCGCCCGGCCGCGCCGGCTGAGTCGGCGCGCTGCGGACGGTGACGCCGGGGCCGGAGTTTGGCCTATCATCTGCGCATCTCCCCAGTCTCCCCCCGATGAGCCAGCCCGTTCCTGCCGGCATGCCATTGCACGCTGCCCGGCTGTTCCCGCACGCTGCCGCGTCCTGCAGCCGCACCTGGCCGCCGCCGCTGCGGTGATGGGCGGGCAGGGGGACAAGAGGCGCTGGGTGGAGCGCCGCGCATCAGGATTCAGGCGGGCACTGCGGCAGGGCCTGTTGTGGCTGCTGCTGGCCCTTGCGCTGCCGTTGGCTGCGCAGGAAGGCGCGCCCCCGCTGCGCGACTACGCCATCGATGTATGGACCTCGCGCAACGGCCTGCCGCACAACTCGCTGCGCGACATCGCGCAGACGCCGGAAGGCCATCTCTGGTTCGCCACCTGGGAAGGGCTGGTGCGCTACAACGGCCTGGATTTCACCGTGTTCGACCGCAGCACGCGCCCGGGCCTGCGCGACAACGGCATCGGCGCCCTGTTCGTCGACCGCCAGGGCGGACTGTGGATCAGTGATTCGCGCGGCAACGTCAGCCACCGTGGCAGTGATGGCCAATGGCGGGTGTGGGAGCACCAGGCCGATACGCCGCAGGTGCTGATCCAGTCCATGCAGATGGACAGCCAGGGGCGGCTGTGGCTGCTGTACGAAGGCAAGGGCATCGGCTACCTGACGCCGGACAGCGGCATTGTCTACCAGGCGCCGGCGGCGGACCTGCCGATGGCGATGAGCTTCACCAGGCTGGTGGTCGATGCGCAGGACCGGGTCTGGGTCGGTACGCTGGACGGGCTGGTGCTGCGCGACAACGATGGCGTGCTCAAGCGCGCCCCCGCCGCATGGGGGCTGGGTGCCGGCAGTGGCCTGTCGTGGCCCTACCGCGCGCCGGATGGCGCGTTGTGGATCGTCGCCGGTGAGCGCCTGTACCGGGTGCAGGACGACCAGCTGGTGCTGGTGCACCGCCTGCCGGGCCAGCTGCACATGACCTCGATGCTGCAGGACCGGCACGGTGACCTGTGGCTGGGCACCGAGAACCAGGGCCTGCTGCGCATCTCCGCACATGGCCTGGAGCGACTGCCGGCCGGTCTGAACCTGCCGGGCGGACGCGTGGTCAGCCTGCGCGAGGATGCCGAAGGCAGCATCTGGGTGGGCGCCAACGGGGGGCTCTATCGCCTGCGCGAAACACTGTTCAGCAGCTACACCGAGCGCGATGGGCTCAGTGGCGATTACGTGCGCACGGTATTCGAGGATCGCGATCGCCAGCTGTGGGTCGGCAGCGCCAGCGGGCTTGACATGCGGACCGCAGACGGCCGTTTCCGGGCGATGCCGCTGCACAACCGCGGCGGCAAGGCACCTTCGGTGCTGAGCCTGGCACAGGGGCCGGACGGTGACCTGTGGGTCGGAACCTTCGGCGATGGGGTCTACCGGCTCGGCCGTGACGGCCACCTGCGCCACAACTACGCGGCAGCCGACGGCATGCCGGGTGGCAACATCCGTGCGATCAGCGTTGATTCCCAGGGCGTGGTCTGGGCCGGCACGCAGAAGGGCGTGGTGCGCATCGACGGCGACCATGTGCAGGTCTCGAACGTGCCGGGCATGCCCGGCGGCCTGATCACCGCGCTTGAGCATGACCATCAGGGCAACCTGTGGATCGGCACCATCGAAGGTATCCGCGTGCTGCGCGGCGACCACGTGCAGTCGATCGACCTGGCGCCGCTGGGCGGTGGCCGCAGCGTGTTCGGCTTCCACCAGCTGGGCGACGCGATGTGGATCAGCAGTGATCGTGGCCTGTACCGTTGGCGCAACGGTGCGCTGGCGCGGGTCGGCCTTGAGCAGGGCATGCCGGTGGATGCGGTGTTCCAGCTGGTGCCGGATCGCCTTGGCAATGTGTGGATCAGCAGCAATCGCGGCGTGTTGCGCACCGACATGGCCACCCTCAACGCCGTGGCCGATGGCCGCACGCCGCGGGTGGGGGTGGAGCGTTACAACGAGATCGACGGCATGGCCAATGCACAGGCCAACGGCAGCTCCAGCCCATCGGCGATCCTGCGCCAGGACGGCACGTTCTGGGTGGTCACCGCCGGCGGCCTGAGCACGGTCGACCCGCAGCGCCTGCAGCGTTTCCGCGAGCGGCCATCGCCGCCGGCCGCGATCGAGAGCGTGCAGGTGGATGGGGCGCCGGTGCATTGGGAAGGGCGAGATCGCAACCATATTCCCGGGGGGCGCCGGTTGGCGGTGAGCTATGTCGGCCTGAGCTATCTGATGTCCGACCGGATCCGCTACCGCACGCGGCTGGACGGGCTGGATGCCGGCTGGGTCGAGCGCGGCCCGCAGCGCAGCGTTGAGTTCGTCGGCCTGCCGCCGGGCGACTACACCCTGCATGTGGCGGCTGCCCATCCCGGCGGCAGCTGGGGCCAACAGGAGGCGGTGTGGAGCTTCACCGTGGAACCGTTCTGGTGGCAGCGCCGCAGCGTGCAGGTGCTGGCGGGGATGCTGCTGCTGACTGGACTGGTGGCGCTGTACCGGCTGCTGCTGCAGCAGCTGAAGGCCAGCAACCTGCGCCTGGCACGGCGGGTGGACGAAGCGACCTTCGACCTGCAGGCCAAGACGGTGCACCTGCAGGCGCTGAACCAGGAAAAGACCGAACTGGCCGAGCGCTTGGCGCGCCAGGCCGAAGCCTTCGAGCGCCAGGCCCGCGAGGATGTGCTGACCGGCCTGGCCAATCGCCGCGCCTTCGACGAAACGTTGGCGCGTGACTTCGCCCGGTCCCAGCGCAGTGGTCATCCGCTGTGCCTGGTGGTGCTCGACATCGATCACTTCAAGGAGGTCAACGACCGCCACAGCCACAGCATCGGCGATGCCGTGCTGGTGCAGGTGGCGTCATTGATCGCAGCGGCCTGCCGCGACTCCGACCTGCCGGCGCGCACCGGCGGCGAAGAGTTCGCGCTGCTGCTCAACGACACCCGCCTGGAGGAAGCCGCACAGCTGTGCGCGCGACTGCGTGGCCTGTTCCATGACCATCCCGATTGGGCCGGCGTGGCGGGCCTGCGTGTGACCTTCAGTGCGGGCCTGGTAGAGCTGGATGCCGACGACCGCACCCCGGCGCTGCTGTGCCAGCGCGCCGACCGCGCGCTGTACCGCGCCAAGAGCGACGGCCGCGACCGCACGAGCATCGGTTGATCGCATCCACGCATGGCGTGGATCTACTGGAGTGCCGCACCAACCGGCGGTGCCGACCAATGGTCGGCACCCACCAAAGGAGTACCCACCACAGAGGTCGTCGGCAGCCCCAACGAGCGCAGCGATCCGCTGTTGCTCCTGCTTTTCTGATCTTTCCGTGGCACCCAGCAACGTGCCCTTGGCCGGACGGGTGGGCTGCGCAGGGGCGTGAGCCGCATGGGCCTGAGGCATGCCTCGGGCGGGTTGGGCCGGATGCCCAACCCCGGTCTTGCCGTGTGCGCAGGACAGCGCACACGAGCAAGCGGCGACCGAGCTTACATGGACGTACTTGCAGCGTCCCCTGCGCAGTCCACCCGTCCGGCCCAACTGATGATTCGCTTCACGCCACGAGGGGCGCCGCCGTTGGCCGCTTCACCGCGGCCAGGCGTTGGCGATGGTGCAGAACAGCCGCGCGGTCTGCTCGGTGTCATACACCGCACTGTGTGCCTCGTTGGCATCCCAACCCAGCCCGGCGGCGGTGGCCGCACGCGCCAGCACGGTCTGGCCGTAGGCGATACCGGCCAGGGTGACCGTGTCGAACACGCTGAACGGGTGGAACGGGTTGCGCTTGTGGCCGGTGCGGGCCACGGCCGCGTTGACGAAGCCGAGGTCGAAATGGGCGTTGTGGCCCACCAGGATCGCGCGCTGGCAGCCGTACTTCTTCATCGCCGCACGCACCGGAGTGAAGATGTGGTCCAACGCCGCTTTTTCTTCCTTGGCCAGCCGGAACGGGTGGTCGAGGATGATGCCGGTCACTTCCAGCGACTTCGGGTCGATCTCCAGGCCCTCGGCCGGGACCACGTGGGCACTGGCGGTCTGGCCGGGGTAGAGCAGGCCGTTCTCGTCCATCTCGATCGGCACCGCAGCGATTTCCAGCAGCGCATTGCGCTGGCTGTCGAAGCCGCCGGTTTCCACATCCACCACCACCGGCAGGAAGCCGCGGAAGCGTTGTGACATCGCGCGCTGCGCCTGGGGTACTGCGGAATCGGGAGCGGCGGCAGGTGCGGAGGGGGAGTCAGTCATGCGTGAATTCTAGCAGAGCGACCCTGAGCGCCCGGCCAGCTTTCTGTGCATGGGCTCCCTGCGTGGGCGTGTGTCGACCAAGGTCGACACCTACCGGGCACCGCACGCTCTGGATTCCGGTAGGTGCCAACCTTGGTTGGCACACGGCGCGCCAACCCCGGTCGGCATCTAGCGCACCGCAGGCCGTGCCGTCGTGACCGATGGCTGCCACCGGGCCAACCAGGCGTCCACGCTCAGCTTGCCGGCGCCAGTGAAGATCAGCGGCAGCAGCATGGCCATGAACAGCACCGGCAGCTTGAAGTTGCCGTAGCCCTGGTCGCTGATGGCATACCCCATCGCGAGGTCACCCAGCGAATTCCATTGCATCGGCCAATGCACCGCATAGGTCGCCACCACGGTCAGCACCAGTAGGCTGGCGGCGGCGAAACGGGTACCGAAACCAAACAGCAGGCAGGCCGCGCCGACCAGTTCGAACCAGGTGGCCAGCTGCCAGTTCAGCGCAGCAGGCAGTTGGTTGAACGGGAACGGGAAGGCGCCCTGCAGGTCGGCGAACCAGTTCTGGCCGTGCAGCTTCTCACGGCCGGATTCGAAGTATTCCCAGGCCAGCAGCACGCGCAGGCCCAGCGGCGCCAACCAGGGGGCGAGACGGTCCAGCCGGCCGCGCGCGGCGGCCAGGAGCGGCAGGTTCATCGTTGGATCTCCAGTGGAAGAGGCGTCAGGGCGGGGGTGCGAGCGGGCCGATCACGCCGGCCTGCAGGAACTGCAGCAGCAGTGCAGCACCGGGCTCGGCCAGTGCGTCTTCGGCCAAGCTATGCGAGGTGGCCAGCTGCTGCAGGTACGTCTGTCCTTCCAGGCCGGGCCGTTCGCCGATGCTGGCCAGCAGGTGTACCGCCAGCGGGCTGAGCGCGGCGAATCGCACTTCACCGTCGGCTTCGCGGCGGACCAGCAGGCCGGTGGGTTCTGGAAGGGGCTGGGTCGGCGCATCCTCTGCACCGAGACGGTGCACCGGCCATTGGTACAGCAGCGGCCATGCCAGCGGCGAACGCCGCAGCGGCACCCGAAGTGGATCAGTATCGCCAGGCGCAGGAAGCGGTTCGGCCTGCAGCTGGTACAGCGCGGTTTCCACCCACTCGTAGTGGGCCAGTTCGGCCAGCGCCGGGTGCGGCAGCTGCGGCTGCGCCTGCAGCCACTGCACGAACTCGGCGGCCAGTTCGGTGAACAGCGGTGTCTGGCAGCGATGGGTGGCGAAGTAGTGGCGCACCAGGGCGCTCCAGGCCGGTTCGCCAAGCAGGCGCACGCAGACCGGGAAACCGTTGCTCAACAGGCCGAGCAGGTTGTTGAACAGCAGGTGCCGATATACCGCGACCCGGCGTGGCTCCAGTCCGGCCGGTGCGGGTACCGCCTGCGGGTTGCGCAGGTGCGCGGTGAACGCGTGCTGCTGCGCGCGCAGGGTGTCGGCGGAATCAGCCATGTGTCGCCCCGGCATGTGTGGCCTGCAGGCGGCGGATGGTCTGCAGTTCGCCCTGCAGTTCTGCATACGGCGGGAAATTGAAATCGCGTTCGAGCAGGGTGGGACGCGGGCCGATGCGTGCATAGGTACGCGCCAGCAGCGCCCAGACCGGATCGATCACCGCGCTGCCGTGGGTATCGATCTTCAGGTCGGGTGCCTCGTCCAGGTGCCCGGCCACATGCAGGCAGACGATGCGCCGTGCAGGCAGGCCGGCGATGAAGGCATCGGCATCGTAGCCGTGGTTGCAGGCGTTGACGTAGACATTGTTGACGTCCAGCAGCAGGTCGCAGTCGGCTTCGGCAAGCACCGCATTGGTGAAGGCCAGTTCGTCCATCGCTGGCGCGGGTGCCAGGTAGTAGGACACGTTCTCCACCGCGATACGGCGGCCGAGCAGGTCCTGCACCTTGCGGATGCGCGCGGCGGTATGGCGCACGGCTTCGTCGGTAAAGGGAATCGGCAGCAGGTCGTACAGGTGGCCGTCGTCGCTGCAGTAGCTGAGGTGCTCGCTGTACAGCGGCACGCGGTGCTTCTCCAGGAACCGGCCGACCTGTTCCAGCAGCTGGGTATCCAGCGGTGCACTGCCGCCCAGCGACAGCGACAGGCCGTGGCAGCTCAGCGGATGGCGCTGCGCCAGTTCGGCCAGGGCATCACCGGCCGGGCCGCCGACATGGATCCAGTTCTCCGGTGCGCATTCGAGGAAGTCGAAGTCGCCTTCCGGGGCGTCACGCAGGTCCTGCAGCAGCGCCCGGCGCAGGCCCAACCCGGCGGCCGCCGCACGAAGCGGCGACCGCGGGTGGACGAGGCTGGCGCGGGCGTCAGTGCTTGCCACCGCACTTGCCTTCGCCGCACTTGCCTTCAGCCGACTTCGTGTCGCCGGCCTTGGCCTTGGCGCCCGCTGCGCCGGCAGCCTTGCCCTTGTCGGCACCGCACTTGCCTTCGCCGCTCTTGCCGTCGGCGCCGCACTTGCCTTCGGCGTGCTTGGTCGCGTCAGCGGCCATCTTGTTATCGGCGGCTTTGGCATCGGTGCTGGCCTTGGCCGCCTGGCCGGCCACCAGGTAGCCCTGGGCGAGGTCGCTCATGCTCAGGGCCGAGGCACTGGCGGTCATGCCCAGGCCGGCGGCCAGGGCGGTAGCGGTCAGCAGGGACAGGGTCTTGTTGGAACTGCTCATCGGTCTTACTCCTGGGTGGTGGGCAGGTGCCCGGGGTGAATCGATGGTGCAGCGATCCTACTCAACGAATCCTCGCCAAGAACTCAAATTTTCGTGAGATTTGTTACAGAAGCATCCGGAAGGTCTGCGCCGGGCAAGCACGGCGCCCACAACGCGGGTGGAACACCGCAAAAAAAGAAAGGCCGCTGTCACAGGACAGCGGCCACCTTGGAGTCGACTCCGGTGTTGCAGTGCAGCGTCAGGGCTGGCCGGTGCTGGAGGTCTCGTCGCGCTTTTCACGCGGTGGCAGCGGCTGCTCGCCATGCACCAGGAACCACACGTTCTCGGCGATGTTGGTGGCGTGATCGCCCACGCGCTCCAGGTTCTTGGCCATGAACAGCAGGTGGGTGCACGGGGTGATGTTGCGCGGGTCTTCCATCATGTAGGTGAGCAGCTCGCGGAACAGCGCGGTGTACTGGGCGTCCAGGCGGGCGTCGTCCTCGCGCAGTGCCAGCGCGGCCTCGGCATCGTTGTCGCGGTAGGCGGCGATGGCACGGCGCACCTGCTGCGCGGCCAGGCGGCCCAGCGCGCGCAGGCCCTGGATCTGCGGCAGCGGCGGCACCTTGCCCAGCGCGATCGAGCGCTTGGCCACGTTCGCTGCATAGTCGCCGATGCGCTCGATGTCGGCCGGGATGCGCAGGCCAGCCAGGATCTCACGCAGGTCGCGCGCCATCGGCCCACGCAGTGCCAGGCGCATCACGTCGTGGCTGATCTGCTGCTCAAGCGCGTCGATCGCTTCGTCGTTGGCGATGATGCGATGGGCGGCGTTCTCGTCGCGCTTCTCGATCACGTCCATCGCCGCTTCGAGCTGGGCGACGGCCATCTCGCCCATGCGCACGATTTCGGCCACCAGGCGCTGCTGCTCCTCGTCGTAGCTCTTGACGATGTGGTCGTTGGGAAGATTCATGGTCTGCAATCCGGGTAGAGCCAGGCCATGCCTGGCTGGAACATGTGGCGAAGGATCAGCGTCGATCAGCCGAAGCGACCGGTGATGTAGTCCTCGGTCTGCCGCTGCGACGGCTGCGAGAAGATCACTTCGGTGCGGTCGTGCTCGATCAGGTCGCCCAGGTACATGAAGGCGGTGTAGTCGGACACGCGCGCAGCCTGCTGCATGTTGTGGGTGACGATCACGATCGTGTACTCGTGCTTGAGTTCTTCCACCAGCTGCTCGATGCGGCTGGTCGAGATCGGGTCCAGCGCCGAGGTCGGCTCGTCCAGCAGCAGCACCGACGGGCGCAGGGCCACGGCACGGGCGATGCACAGGCGCTGCTGCTGGCCACCGGACAGGCCCAGTGCGCTCTGCCCCAGCTTGTCCTTCACTTCGTCCCACAGTGCGCCCTGGCGCAGTGCCTGCTCGACGCGGTCGGCCATGTCGGCCTTGCTCAGCTTCTCGTGGTGGCGGATGCCGTAGGCCACGTTCTCGAAGATGGTCATCGGGAACGGCACCGGCTTCTGGAACACCATGCCGACCTTGCTGCGCAGGCGGTTCATCGGGTACTTCGGCGACAGGATGTTCTCGCCGTCCAGCAGCACTTCACCGCGCGCCTCCAGCTTCGGGTACAGCGCATAGATGCGGTTGAAGATGCGCAGCAGCGTGGACTTGCCGCAACCGGAGGGACCGATCAGCGCGGTCACGCGCTTTTCCGGGATTTCCAGGTTGATGCCCTTCAGGGCGTGGAACTTGTCGTAGTAGAAGTCCAGTCCACGCGCAGCCAGCTTCACCGGCGACGGCGTGTGCAGGCTCTCGTGCGAGGACGGCACGGCGATGCGCTGCATCGGCACGGCGTTGGAAAGGTCGTTCATGGCGTTATCCACGGAAAGGTCAGTCATGGGAGATACGGTTGCGCAGCAGGATGCCGCGGGCGGCAAGGCTGACCAGCAGCACGAAGACAGTCAGCACCAGGGCACCGGCCCAGGCCAGTACCTGCCAGGATTCATACGGGCTGCCGGCGAACTGGTTCATCACCACCGGCACCGAAGCCATCGGCTGGAAGATGTTGTTGTTCCAGTACTGGTTGCCGAAGGCGGTGAACAGCAGCGGTGCGGTCTCGCCGGAGATGCGGGCCAGCGCCAGCAGGATGCCGGTGATGATGCCGGCCGAGGCACTGCGGTACAGCACCTGCACGATCACCTTCCACTGCGGGATGCCCAGCGACAGGGCCGCTTCGCGCATCTGCGAGGGCACCAGACGCAGCATTTCGTCGGTGGTGCGCACCACCACCGGCAGCACGATGAAGGCCAGCGACAGCGCACCGGCGAACGCCGAGAAGTTGCCGCCGGTCTGCATCACGTACAGCGTGTACACGAACAGGCCCAGCACGATGGACGGCGCCGACAGCAGGATGTCATTGACGAAGCGGACCACGGTGCCGACCTTGCGGGCGTTGCCATACTCGGCCAGCCAGGTACCGGCCAGCACGCCCAGCGGGGTGCCGATGCCGATGGCCAGTGCACACATCACGGCACTGCCGAAGAAGGCGTTGGCGAGGCCGCCGTCCTGCATCGGCGGCGGCGTCATCTTGGTGAACAGATCCCAGTTGATGCCGGCCAGGCCCTTGGAGGCCAGGGTGAACAGGATCCAGCCCAGGAAGAACAGGCCGAACAGGGCGGTGGCGCAGGACGCGGTGATCGCAACGACGTTGCCGATGCGGCGGCGCAGGTACAGCGAATCAGCGGTGGTGGACATCAGTTGCCCTCCTTGCGGGACAGGCGCATCAGCATCAGGCGGGCGATGGCCAGCACCACGAAGGTGACGATGAAGAGGACGAAGCCGAGCAGCAGCAGGGCCGAACGATAGGTTTCAGTGGCTTCGCCGAAATCATTGGCGATCAGCGCGGCGATGGTGGTGCCCGGTTCCAGCAGCGACGGCGACAGGCGCACGCTGTTGCCGATCACGAAGGCCACCGCCATCGTTTCGCCCAGCGCGCGGCCCAGGCCGAGGAAGATGCCGCCGATGACCGCCGAACGGGTGTAGGGCAGGACGATGTCCCAGCTCACTTCCCACTTGGTGGAGCCCAGCGCGTAGGCCGATTCCTTCAGGCGGGTGGGCACGGTCAGGAACACCTCGCGCATCACCGAGGAAATGAACGGAATGACCATGATGGCCAGCACGAAACCGGCGGTGAGCATGCCGATGCCCAGCGGCGGGCCCTGGAACATCGGGCCGATGACCGGCCATTCGCCCAGGGTCTCGTTGAGGAACGGGGTGACGTACTCGGTCATCACCGGCACCAGCACGAACAGGCCCCACATGCCGTAGATGATCGAGGGGATGCCGGCCAGCAGTTCGATGGCGGTACCGACCGGGCCACGCAGCCAGCGCGGCGCGACTTCGGTGAGGAAGAAGGCGATGCCGAAGCTGACCGGCACGGCGATGACCATCGCGATGACAGCGGTGACCAGGGTGCCGTAGATCGGAGCCAGGGCGCCGAACTTGTTTTCGACCGGATTCCAGTCAGCGGAGAAGAAGAAGCTCAGTCCCTGCATCTGCAGGGCATGGCGACCGCCCCACAGCATCGACAGCGCGGCGCAGGCCAGGGCGATCAGTACGAAGATGACGGTGCCGACCAGCACCCATCGGAACAGTTTGTCGTTGCGGGCATCACGCGCATCACGCGTGGACGGGGCGGCTACAGGCTGGGCGATGGCATTCATGGGGACGGCTGGGCCAGGAAGGGGCGGGGCGGCACGGCGTGGAAGAGGCGGTGCCCGCGCGGGGCGGGCACCGTCGTGTCCATCACTTCAGGTCGGTCGCCCAGTAGGCCTCGATCTGCTTGACCAGTTCGGCCGGCAGCGGCACGTAGTGCAGCTCGTTGGCCTGGGCCTGGCCGTTCTCGAAGGCCCACTTGAAGAAGGCCAGGGTGTCCTGGTTGCGCTTGGCGTCCTTCGGCTTCTTCTGCATCAGCATGAAGTTGGTGGCGGTGATCGGCCACGCCTGCTCGCCCGGGGCGTTGGTGATGACCAGGTTGAAGTCCTTGGCGCTGGCCCAGTCGGCGCTGGCGGCCGCAGCGGCGAAGGTTTCCGCGCTCGGCTCGACCCAGTTGCCGGCGGCGTTCTGCATGGCGGTATACGGCATGCCGTTCTGCAGGGCATAAGCCAGTTCGACGTAGCCGATCGAGCCCTTGATCTGCTTCACGTAGGACGCAACGCCTTCATTGCCCTTGCCACCGACGCCGTCCGGCCACTGCACCGAGGTGCCTTCGCCGACCTTGCTCTTCCACTCCGGGCTGACCTTGGACAGGTAGTTGGAGAAGTTGAAGGTGGTGCCCGAACCGTCCGAACGGTGGACCAGGGTGATCTTGCCGTCCGGCAGCTTCACGCCCGGGTTGGCGGCGACGATCGCCGGGTCGTTCCAGGTCTTGACCTTGCCAAGGAAGATGTCGGCCAGCAGGGCGCCGCTCAGGCGCAGCTTGCCGGCTTCCAGGCCTTCGATGTTGACCACCGGCACCACGCCGCCGATGGCCGACGGGAACTGCGCCAGGCCGGCCTGGGCCAGCTCCTCGCTGCTCAGCGGCTTGTCGGACGAACCGAAGTCGACGGTCCCGGCCTTGATCTGGGCGATGCCGCCGCCGGAGCCGATCGACTGGTAGTTGATCTTGGCGCCGGTGCTGGCGTTGTAGTCAGCCGACCACTTGGAGACCAGCGGGAAGATGAAGGACGCGCCCGCGCCGGACACTTCGGCGGTCACCTTGGCACCGGCGGCGGCCGGAGCGGCGGCAGCCGGCTGCTGCGCGGCCTGCTTGTCGCCACCGCAGGCCGACAGGCCCAGGGCGATGGCCAGGGAAAGGGCGGCAAGGCCGGCCGAGTGCAGTTTCATGGTCACTCCATAGCGGGGAAGAGCCGACGTGGTCGGCGGATGCGGCTATGAAATGATGTTTTTGTTACAGCCGTATTACGACCATGACAGAGGTGTCCTGGATCACGTTCTGACAAGGGTTTCACGGGATTGGCCCCGATCCCGCAGAGCCCGGGATGCCCCGATTTGCGCACCGGTATGACGGCGGGTTGGTCCTTGCAGCGTCAATGCGCGACAGCTCCTCGCCCACGGTAGGTGCGGACCGTTGGTCCGCACGCTCCAGAGCGCAGCCGAGCGTCGGCTCGGCTCTACAGAGGCAGGTGCATCCCCGAAAACAAGAAGAGCGCGAGATCTCGAGGATCTCGCGCCCGGGTGGGAGCGGCGGGGGAGAGAGGACCCGCCGCCCCCGTTCCTGCGGGGGAACGCGCTTACTTCAGGTTCTGCGACCAGTAGGTCTCGATCTGGCGCACCAGGCTGTCCGGCAGCGGCACGTAGTCCAGCTGGCGGGCCTGGGCGTCGCCGTTCTTGTAGACCCAGCGGAAGAACTCCTGGGTCGCCTTGCCATTGGCAGCATTCTTCGGCGTCTTCTGCACCAGGATGAAGTTGGTCGCGGTGATCGGCCAGGACTCGGCGCCCGGCGCATTGGTCATCACCAGGTAGAAGTCGCGGGCGTTGGCCCAGTCGGCGCTGGCAGCGGCGGCAGCGAACGAGGTGTCGCTCGGCTGCACGAACTTGCCGGCGGCATTCTTCATCGCGGTGTAGGAGAGCTTGTTCTGCAGCGCGTAGGACAGTTCGACATAGCCGATGCCGCCCTTGATCTGCTTCACGTAGGCGGCAACACCTTCGTTGCCCTTGCCGCCGATCCCGGCCGGCCACTGCACCGAGGTGCCTTCACCGACCGAGCTCTTCCACTCCGGGCTGACCTTGGACAGGTAGTTGACGAAGTTGAAGGTGGTACCCGAGCCGTCCGAACGATGCACGACGGTGACCTTGGCGTTCGGCAGGGTTACGCCCGGGTTCAGTGCGGCGATGGCCGGGTCGTTCCAGGTCTTGATCTTGCCCAGGAAGATGTTGGCCAGCACGGCGCCGTCCAGCTTCAGGGCGCCCGGGGCGATGCCGGCCACGTTGACCACCGGCACCACGCCACCGATCACCGACGGGAACTGCGCCAGGCCTGCAGCAGCCAGGTCTTCCGGCTTCAGCGGCGCATCGGAAGAGCCGAAATCAACGGTCTTGGCCTTGATCTGGGCAATGCCGCCGCCGGAACCGATGGACTGGTAGTTGACCTTGTTGCCGGTTGCGGCGCTGTAGTCGGCCGACCACTTGGACATGACCGGGTAGATGAACGATGCGCCCGCGCCGGTGATGTCGGCGGCGTTGGCGGCGAACACGGACGATGCAGCCAGGATGGCGACAGCGGCGCGCGATTTGAAGGCGTGGATCACGGGGAGACTCCTGGGGTGGTGGTCGAAGGGCGGTTGCCCGACGTTTCGGTGCACATTCCATAACGATTGCGTGACACGTCCGCGTCTGTCATATGACGCGGGCGTGACACGCGTCATGAGGGATGTCGCGTCCGCTGTGCCGGCAGCACGGCACGGGTATCGCTGCAACGACGAAGGCACGGCCGGGGCCGTGCCTTCGCGGTTCAACGCAGGTGGCTGGGCTTACCAGAAGAACTGCGCGCGGGCTTCCAGGATGTTGGGATCGTCGTTGACGAAACCGCGCGCCGCGGAGCTGTACTTCTTGCTGTCGACCATCACGTAGTTGAGCATCAGCTTGAAGTTGGAACGCAGGTACCAGTTGGCGCCCACGGTCCAGATGTCCATCTTGCCGCCCAGCACGCCATCGACGATCGGCGGGCGACCGGCGACCGGATTGGCGGCGAGGTTGCCGTCATTGAGGTCCATGTGGTCGTAGCGCACGCCCAGCTGCCACTGGCCGCCGGCCGGGTTGTTCGGCAGGCCGGTGCCCGGAGTGCCGCCCTTGTAGCTCCAGGTCTCGCCGGTGACGTTCCATACGCCGCTGATGTAGTAGCCGTCGCTGGTGTAGTTGTCGTGGTCGTAGCGCTTGGCCTTGCTGGTGTAGTACTCGGCCTGGGCCTTGAAGGGTCCCTGGAAGTACATCGCTTCGGCACCGATGGTGCTGACGCGGTCGGTGTCGGTCAGGTTGCCGCTGTCAACCAGGCGGGCAGTGGCGAGGTCGGCATTCGGACGCGCACGCACGCGCAGGGTGTCGGCGTCGGCGTCGTAGTTGACGTAGCTCAGACCGAAGTGCAGGACCTGGCCCTTTTCATTGATCGGGGCCCAGGTGCCACGCGCGCCGTAGCCGCTGCCGTGGGCCAGGTTGCGGGTCAGCTCGCGGCCGAAGGCGCTGGCGGTCACCGACCAGTTGTCCTGGCCGTAGCTGTACGCGCCGCCCAGGCGGCGGGCGATGGCATAGGTATTGGTGACCGCTGCCTTGGAAATGAAATCGTTGTTCTTGGTGCTGGACAGTTCTTCCAGGCTGTTGGGCTGCTTGAACTGGCCCAGCTGCAGGAAGTGGTTGGCGTTGCCCAGCAGCTTGTACTTCACGTTGGTGTCGAGGAACTTGTCGGCCTTGGCGTCATAGCCGACCACCCACTCCACGTTGCCCGGGCCCTTGCCCTTCAGCACCAGCTCGGCGCGACGCAGTTCGAATTCGCTGTTCTTGCCGTTGCCGGCGTCGCCACCGTTGAGGTCGACCACATCGTTGTGGAACCAGTTGCCGTCGGCCTGGACCAGGCCTTCGAAGGTGATTTCCGAACCGCCGATCACGTCGATGGCGACTTCGGCGTGTGCAGCCGGCACATACAGCGCAGCAGCCACGGCCACCGTCAGGAGTTGGTGATGCAGTTTCATGGAGAGGAGCCTTGCAGGCAGGTGGGAAGATGCGCGCAGGCTAGAAGGTAAAGATTGCGTAAATGTGACAGTTCACGCGCGGCAGACATCCGCCGCAGGCCCCGTCACGGCAGGGCCTGCCATTGAAACCGCTTGCGTATGACGCCCGGATTGCGACCCGGTTGCAGTAGAGCCACGCCCTGCGTGGATGCTGCCGTCACTCGGCCGTGGTCTTTTCCTTGAACCGGCACAGGTCGGCGATCACGCAGCCCGGGCAATCCGGCTTGCGCGCCTTGCACACATAACGTCCGTGCAGGATCAGCCAGTGATGCGCGTCGAGCAGGAACTCGGCCGGGATCACCTTCACCAGCTTGTCTTCCACTTCGCGCACGTTCCTGCCCGGCGCCAGTCCTGTGCGGTTGGCGACGCGGAAGATATGCGTGTCCACCGCCATCACCGGCTCGCCGAACGCGGTGTTGAGCACCACGTTGGCGGTCTTGCGCCCGACACCCGGCAGCGCTTCCAGCGCTTCGCGATCACGCGGCACTTCACCGCCATGCTTCTCCAGCAGGATCGCGCAGGTGGCGATCACGTTCTTTGCCTTGGCATTGAACAGCCCGATGGTGGCGATGTACTGCTTCAAGCCATCCTCGCCGAGCGCAAGGATCTTCGCCGGCGTGTTGGCGACCGGGAACAGGCGGCGCGTGGCCTTGTTGACGCCGACGTCGGTGGCCTGCGCCGACAACGCCACCGCTACCAGCAGCTCGAACGGCGAGCTGTACTCCAGTTCGGTCTTCGGGTGCGGGTTGAGTTCGCGCAGGCGGGTGAACATCTCCACCACGTCGGCGCGTGGCATCGTGCCGCCACGCCGCGCCGGGGCGCGTGCGGTTTTTTTCGTGGTGGCCATTACTGTTCCTTGCCACTGGCGCGGGCCTTGGCCCGGGCCAGAATCGCGGCTGCCGCAGCGGGCAGGGCGGGCTTCACGTCCGGGGCTGGTGCCGGGGTGCGACGTGCATCGCGCTCGGCCTCGCGGCGGGCCAGGCGCACCGCACGGGCACGGTAGCGTTCGCGTGCAGCCCAGGCCGCGCGCAGTTGCTGCTGGGCCTGGCACAGGCGTTGCGGAAGGTCGGGGTGGTCAGGCAGCAACCGGTCGTCGCCGGCACGGACGATGTAGTCCATCAGCCCGGCCTGCAGGGCACCATCGAGATCGTCTGCCTGGACCCGGGCGAACAACTGCGCGGGGTTGGGTCGGGATGCCATGGCGTCAGCGGTTCTGGAAGGCCGGCGCGCGGCGTTGCAGGAAGGCGCTGGTGCCTTCGCGCATGTCCTCGGTGGCGAACAGCAGGCCGAACTGCGCACTTTCGTATTCCAGCCCGGCCTCCAGGCTGCATTCGCCGCCCACGTGCACCGCGTCGAGCAGGCCACGCAGGGCCAGCGGGGCCGAGCGTGCCAGCTGGCGGGCGACGTCCTGCACCCGGTTGTCCAGCGCGTCGGCCGGCACGACTTCGTTGACGATGCCCAGTTCCAGCGCACGCGCGGCGTTGATCGGCGCCCCCAGCAGGCACAGCTCCAGGGTGGCGGCGCGGCCGCACAGGCGCAGCAGGCGCTGGCTGCCGCCGAAGCCGGGGATCAGGCCGAGGTTGATTTCCGGTTGGCCGACCTTGGCGGTATCTGCGGCGATGCGCAGGTGGCAGGCCATCGCCAGTTCCAGGCCACCGCCCAGTGCGAAACCATTCACGCGTGCGATGACCGGTTTGGGCATGCGTTCGATCTGGCGCATCAGGGCCTGGCCCAGCAGCGAGAAATCACGTCCCTGAACGGCGCTGAGCGTGTTCATTTCCGCGATGTCGGCACCGGCCACGAACGCCTTGGGGCCCGCCCCGGTCAATATCACGACGCGCACCTCCGGATCGGCGGCGGCGTCGCTGAAGGCATCGGCCAGGGCCTGCAGGGTCGCGGCGTTGAGGGCATTGAGCTTGTCCGGGCGCTGGACGGTCACGGTGCGGATGGCGCCGTCGTCAGCGACAGCGATCAGGGCATCGGCCACGGGGAAACTCCTGGAACGTTAAAAAAAAGTGATATTGAACTCTGGAAACGCAGACGGGTCATAGCCTGCATCGTGAGTAGCGGTTACACGTTGCGCCCGTTATCCTAACCCGTCGCCTCAGGGCGGCGCAGAACGTCCCTGAGTTACCACCCCTGGAGAACTGTTTGATGAAGTTGCGTTCTATCGCGGTCGCCGTCGCGGCCCTGGCCCTGACGGGCAATGCCTTCGCCCAGGACGTCTCGTCCGAAAAGGGCAAGCTGAGCTACTACTTCGGTTACGACTACGGCAACAACCTGGCGGAGCTGACCGGTCGTGGTGAGCAGCTGGACATCAACTCGGTGGTGAAGGGCCTGCAGGATGCCTACGCCAAGAAGCAGCCGGCGATCACCGCCGAGCAGCTGAAGCCGGCCGTTGAAGCGTTCCAGAAGCGCGAGCAGGGCCGTGCCCAGGCCGCCAAGGCCGAGTACGAAAAGGCGGCTGCCGAAAACAAGACCAAGAGCGACCAGTTCATCGCGGCGAACAAGGCCAAGGCCGGTGTGCAGTCCCTGCCGAGCGGCGTCCAGTACCGCGTGATCGAGGCCGGCAAGGGTGCCAAGCCGACCCAGGCCAGCACTGTGCAGCTGGAAGTGGCCGGTCCGTTCCCGTACGGTCAGCGCCCGACCGAAGCCCGCCCGGCCCAGCAGATCCCGTCGATCAAGGTCAGCGAAGTCGAAATGAAGGCCATGCGCGAGACCCTGCTGCAGATGCCGGCAGGCTCGAAGTGGGAAGTCACCCTGCCGCCGGACCAGGCCTACGGTGCCGATCCGCGCACCCCGTTCCCGCCGAACGTGGCTGTGCAGTTCGAGATCAAGCTGGTCAGCGTCAAGTAAATCGAAGCAGCAAACGAAACGCGCCGGTGATTCCACCGGCGCGTTTTTGTTTGCGCAGTCCCTGACGGTAGAGTCGACTGTCAGTCGACTGTTTTTGGGTCACATCGGGGAAACGCCCGCGCTGCGCGCGCGAGTCGACTGACAGTCGACGCTACCGTCCGGCTGGGCCACCCGCGCAAATTCAGCCCGATCGCGCTACTGTTGGCGGGTGCAAACAATGGAAGAAACGGCGCGTGTTGTCGCAAGTCCCTGCATCGGAGTGTGCACGCTGGATCCGCACCGGCAATGCGCCGGCTGCGGGCGGCATATCGATGAGATCGCGCGGTGGTCGTCGATGAGCAACGAGGAACGCAGCCGCATCCTGCATCGCGTGCAGCCCCTGCGGCAACAACTGCAGCAGTCCCTGCGCGGTTCGCTGGCCGACCACGAACGACTGATGCGCGCGCTGCACCCCTTGGCCCAACCACCTGCGGGCGACGGCTGGAACCGCAGTGAGCTGGTCGACCTGCTGCCGCCCGGGCCTCCAGTGGAGGCTGCGGTGCTGGCCGGCATCGTGCCGCGCGCCAACGGCGCACAGGTGATCCTCACCCGTCGCACCGAAACACTGCGCACCCATGGTGGCCAGGTCGGATTCCCCGGTGGCCGCACCGAACCCGATGACCGCGACGCGCTGGCGGCCGCGCTGCGCGAGAGCCAGGAAGAAATCGCATTGGCGCCCGGCCAGGTGCAGGCGCTGGGGTATCTCGATCCCTTCGTCACCATCACCGGCTACCGCGTCACGCCGGTGGTGGCGGTGGTCGATCCGGAGTTCGTGCCTGTGCCGCAGCCGAGTGAAGTGGCCGAGGTATTTGAGGTACCACTGGATTACCTGATGGCGCCTGACAGCCTGCGCCAGGTCGAAATCAACCATCGCGGCCGGGTACGCCACGTGCTTGAGTATGGCTGGCCGGGCCAGCGCATCTGGGGGGCGACCGCCGCCATTCTCTACAACCTGCGTCGCCGCCTGGAGCAAGTGCAATGAAGCTGATCGATCCGCCGTGGACCACCCTGGTCGATGTCGCCACCCTGGCTGCCGCGTTGGGCGAAGGCATCCGCGTGGTCGACGCACGCGCCACTGCCAGCACTGCGGTGCGGGTGGTCGATGCGCGCTCCTCGCTGGCCGACCCGCAGGCGGGAAGCAGCCAGTATCTGGCAGGTCATATCCCGGGTGCGGTGTATGCCGATCTGAATCGTGACCTGTCTGATCTGTCGCGCGTCGGCCATGGTCGCCATCCACTGCCGGACAGCGATGCCTTTGCTGCGAAGCTGGGGCAGTGGGGCATCGGCCCCGACACCCAGGTGGTGGTCTACGATGGCAGCGACGGCAGCATGGCCGCCTCGCGCCTGTGGTGGCTGCTGCGCCTGATCGGTCACAGCAGGGTGGCCGTACTCGACGGCGGCATCGCCGCCTGGCAGGCCGCCGGTCACACGTTGGAAAGCGGCCAGGCTGAAGTGACAGCGCTGCCTGCCTACCCGGACCGCTTCGACACCACCCAGATCGCCAACGCCGATGAAATCACCGCGCGGCTGAAGCATGCGCCGGGCTGGCTGGTCGACGCGCGGGCGGGTGAGCGTTTCCGTGGTGAAGTGGAGCCGCTGGACCCGGTGGCCGGGCATGTGCCGGGCGCGGTCAACCGCCCGTTCGCATTGAACGTACTCGACGGCCGCCTGCGCGACGCACAGGAGCTGCGCGCCGAACTGCAGGGCGTGATCGGCAACCGCGATCCGCAGCAGGTGGTGCTGATGTGCGGTTCCGGCGTGACCGCCTGCCATCTGCTGCTGGCGATGGAAAGCGCGGGCCTGAGCGGCGCGCGCATCTACGCCGATTCCTGGAGCGGCTGGGTGAGCGACAGCAGCCGCCCGGTGGCGACCGGCGCCTGAGCCGGGCGGGGTCGGATCCGTTTTCCAACGGAGAACGGCTCTGACCCCATCAACCGAAAATCGGGGTCAGAGCCCGTTGCGTAGCAACGGGAGCCGACCCCGTGTCGATTCGAAGGATCGCGGAGAACTGTCGAAGGCGGGGTGGGTCCGGTTGCGGG
>NZ_KV791373.1:0-4073 GCF_001807895.1 Stenotrophomonas sp. HMSC10F07 | reverse complement strand
GTCGCTGTTGCCCGAGGCGATCTCGCCGGCGGCCGAACTGATCGCGCGGCTGGACTGCTTGATGCGGGTGACGATCTCGCTCAGCTGCGCGGCGGTGGCGTTGGCATCGTCACGCATGCGGGCGAACACGCCCTGGTAGTCGCCGTGCATGCGCACGGTCAGGTCGCCCTGCGACAGTGCCGCAAGCAGGCCGGAGATCTGTTCGATGCTGCCAGCGTTGGCATCCAGCAGGCCGTTGATCTGCTGGGCCAGCTGCAGGAAGAAGCCTTCCTTGTCGGTGGCGTCGATGCGGCCGGACAGGTCGCCGGCGGCAGCCTGGGCGATCACGCGGGCCACTTCGGCTTCGACCTGCGCTTCCTGGGTACGGTCGCGCCATTCCACCACGTAGCCGACGGTGTCGCCGCCTTCATTGCGGATGGTCGAGACCACCTGGGCGAACTGGGCATCGCCATACTGCATCGGGCGACGGGCGACGCCGTGTGCCTTCAGGTTACCCAGCAGGGTCTGGTCCATCTCGCCGCGGTGTTCAAGCACGGTGACCGGCTTGCCGATCAGCGAGGCCTGGGCATCGAAGTCCGGCAGGTCGCGGCGAACTTCGTCCTGGTACTGGCTCAGGGTCTGCTGCAGGGCGCGGTTGCTGTAGACGATGGTGTTGCTGGTGTCGGTCAAGTACACGCCGGTCGAGCTGTAGTCCAGCGCGGTACGGATGCGCAGATTCTCGCGGGCCACGGCCTGGTCGGTCTCGATGCGCTCGCGGAGGTCGCGCTGCATGCGCTGCATGGCCTGCATCAGTTCGCCCACTTCGTCCTGGCGGCTGACGTCGATATGACCATCGAGCTTGCCACCGGCGACGTCGTTGGCGACCGAGACGGCGCCACGCACGCTGCCGACCAGTGCGCGGGCGAACAGCCACACCAGCACCAGGCCGAGTGCGGCGCCACCCAGCAGGGCGATCACGGTCAGCACGGCCGAGGCGGAATAGGTGGAGGCGGCCTCTTCGCGCGAGGCGCGGGCGAGGCGGTTGTCTTCGGCGATCAGCGCTTCCAGCGCCGATGCAGCCTTGCGGTGCTTGGTACGGGTTTCGCCGACGAAGGTATCGATGGCATCGTCCGGCAGGTCAAGTTCCAGCATCTCGGTGACGCTGTCATAGGACGCCAGCGCATCCTTCCATTCCTTGGCGAAGGTGTCGAACAGCTTCTTCTGTTGTGCGTTGTCGACCAGCTTCGGATAGTCCTTGATCGACTTGTCCATGCTGGTGCGCAGGTCGACGGCCTGCTTGCGCGCATCGGACTTGACGTCGTCGCTGGCGCGGATCAACTGCTGGTAGGCGGCATTGCGGTATTCGCCCAGCATGCCGCGCATCTCGCCGGCGAGGCGGATGCTCTCCATGCGTGAACCGGCCAGCTCGGTGGTGACGTTGTTCAGCGAATGCAGGCCGCGATAGGCGACGATGCCCTGCAGCAGCATCACCAGCAGGAGGACGCCGAAGGTCAGCAGCAGCTTCGGCATCAGTTTCAGGTTGTTGATCCACGGCATGGGCGTTGCGAGCTCCTAAGGCAGACGCGCCCGGGCATCGGGCCCGGTTGCAGCAGAAACCACGCCGGCACCAGGTCCGGCGTGGTTCGACGGACAGCGGATTACTTGATGTTGGCCAGCTTCAGCCCAGCCGGCGAGCTGACTTCGATTTCCGCGCGCGAGGCGTCGCGCTGGATCTTGCCGATCACGCAGACGGTCTTGCCTTCCAGGGTTTCCAGCGGGAAGGAGAACTTGCCGCGGTTCTCGCCGGCGATGCGGGCCGAGAAGGTGTGGCGCGGGAAGGCGCCGCCCATGTACAGGAAGGTCGGCTGGCCTTCGGAACCTTCTGCGTAGCGGGCCTTTTCAACCTTGCCACAGACCATGCCGTCCTTGCCGACCGAACGCGGGGCCAGTTCCGGCGGGATCATGTCAGCCGACTGGGCGAAAGCGGAGGCGGCGGTGGTGGCCAGGACAGCGGCCGAAACGAACGCAAGCAGGGACTTCATCGAGGGGTATCTCCGGGGATGGTAACGGTCGGGCCGGCCCTGCGCGCTCCTGCGCGGCCGGCTTCTGTCCCCCTATCGGCATCGCCGGGGGGAACTGAAGGGTTTTGTGACCGGAACGTGAAGCAGTTCCGTTTACTCAGGCGGCGACGTCTTCGGTGAGGCTGGCCTGGCCCATGTCGGCGCTGTCGAGCAGGGTCTCGATGTCCAGCAGGATCAGCATGCGATCGTCGTGGGTACCGATGCCGGAGATGAAGCGGGTATCGACGGCGGCACCGAATTCCGGGGTCGGTCGGATCTGCTCGGCCGACAGCGGGATCACGTCGGAGACGCTGTCGACGACGATGCCGACCACGCGGTCTTCGACGTTCAGCACGATCATCACGGTGAAGGCGTCGTAGCGGGCGTTGTCCAGGCGCAGCTTCAGGCGCAGGTCGATCACCGGGACGATGGTGCCACGCAGGTTGATCACACCCTTGATGTAGTCCGGGGCATCCGGCACGCGGGTAACCGCGTCGTAGCCACGGATTTCCTGCACCTTGAGGATGTCCACGCCGTAGTGCTCGTCACCAAGGGTGAAGCTGAGGAATTCGCCACCGGTGCTGGCGGCGGAGCTGGTCTTGTCGTTCATCGAGGGGTCCTGGTTCTGCCGGAAGTCCCGGTGTCAGGCTCGATATCGGCCCCGCTGGGGGGGACTTTAGGTGCCCGGGGAAGGGGCATCCACGCATGGCGTGGATCTACCTGGGAGGGTGGGGGCATCTACGCATGGCGTGGATCTACAGGAGATCGGTAGTGCCGGCCGCTGGCCGGAAATGGCCGTACCCGCATTGTCGCCAAGTTGCCGGCCAGCGGCCGGCACTACCCGTTGGCCGGGCCTCAGAGCTCGCCGTTGCGGCGTGCCTTGCGTTGGCGGTCGATGCGGAAGATGTAGCGCTGGATGGCGCTGTCGGCGCCGCGCGGCAGGCTGTCGAAGCGCATGCCCACGCGCTTGACCTCGATGCCGTTGGGCTGGCGCTGCGGCAACAGGTTGCAGACCACCAGCGCGATGTCCAGGTCGGGTCCATCGGGCAGGGACAGCTGCGCCGGATAGCGCTTCTGCAGGCCGAACACCGCGCAGTCATTGGGAACCACCACGGCCAGGCCACCGCCACTGATGTCCACCACGCGCATCGACAACGCTTCGGCGCGCGCTTCGCCGGGGGGCAGCAGCAGCTGCGGTGAGTCGGTGACCGGGGTCTCCAGCCGATACAGCTCGCGGCGCTGCAGGTGCACCAGTTCTTCCGGAAGCGGAGCGCGGAAGGCCACGTGGCCGTCGTTGTCCACGCGCTGCAGTTCGTGCAGGCGGAAACGCACCAGCACCCGTTCGAGCTGGGCGAAGCACAGCAGGTGATCGGCCTGCTCGGCGGCGCGGTTGGAGGCTTCCTGCGGGCTGCCATCGAGCAGCAGGTAGTCCTCGTCCTCGTCGAGGTCGAGCAGCGCAGTGGGGAACGAACGGTCACGGCCGTCGATGTGCGCGTTGATCAGTGATCGCTGGTCGATCAGCGAGCGCAGCAGCTGCCGCAGCTGGCGCGGGTTGCGGACCAGGAAGCGCTCGTCAGCGGCGTCGGCCGCGTGGACATCATGCACTGCAGTGTCGTTGCCGTCGGACATGGAATCTACGGTCAGGGGCGGGCGCCAGCACGCGTTGGTGCGAGGCTCGATGGGGATATCGGCCTCTGCACCGGATTATGAAGTGAGATTTGCATCACTTTCTACGCGTAAGGGGTCAGATCCCTTTCCTGCGGGAAAGGGATCTGACCCCGTGGTTCTGTCAGAACTCCTGCCAGTCGCCGTCCGCAGCCAGTGCCGGCTGGGCTGTCGCGGTGCGCAGCGCACGTGCCGGGACCGTTTTTGCCGCCGGTGCGGCGGCGGCGACCTGGCGCGGTACCGGTGCCGCCAGCGGGCGTGCCGGAATGGCCGTCGTGCCGTGTGATGCCAGCCGGAAGCGGGCCACGGCTTCACCCAGCTGCACGGCCTGGTCCTCCATCGCACGTGCGGCAGCGGTGGCTTCCTCCA
>NZ_KV791372.1:66276-79933 GCF_001807895.1 Stenotrophomonas sp. HMSC10F07 | reverse complement strand
GGCCAACGGCCGGCGCCGGGGGACATTTGCCCAGGCCCCTGCCTGTCCCGGCGGGGCCCCTCAGCTCGCAGAGACATCGGACGAAGACGCACTTCGGAATCCGAACACCAGGCAAAAAAAAAGGACCCGGCAGAGGGAGGGATCTGCCGGGTCCGGATTGCATGGGGGGAGGGACCCATGCAATGAGCGTTGCGTCGCGTCAGTGGTTGTTCGCGTCCGCCGTTGATTCGTTGCAGCCCTGCACCAGTTCGGACCACGCCTTGCTTGCCTGCAGGCCGAGACCGACCACATCCTGCTGGGCCTGGCCCAGCCGCTGCAGGTTGTCCTGCCACAGCTGTGCGCCCTTGTTGAGCATCCCGGCCGTGTCGTCGCTGCGGGCCAGTTCACCCAGCCAGCCGCCGGTCGCGGTCAGGTTGCGCTCCATCACCTTCAACTGCACGCCGAACATGCTTTCCGCGTTCTCCAACGCCAGCCGGTTCGCACGCGTGGCTGCGGCGGCGAGCTGGCGGGTGGCATCACTGAAGCGATCGCTGAAGGCGGCGGCCATGGGGCATCAGGGAGTGGCTTGATGCAGTGCAGCATACGCTCTTGATGCGGCAATGCAACAAAAATAACAAAGGCGCCCAGGGCGCCTTTGAAACACCTTTCAGATCAATGGGTTGATCAAGCCGTCGGACCGCGGTAGCGGCAGCCGGAGGTGCAGGTTTCGTGCACGGTGATCTCGCTCAGCGCCGGCAGGCTGGGCTTGAGTTCGTTCCAGATCCACACCGCCAGATTCTCGCTGGTCGGGTTCTCCAGGCCGGGGATGTCGTTGAGGTAGTGATGGTCCAGGCGGTCATAGATCGGCTGGAAAGCCGCCTTCACGTCGCCGAAGTCCATGATCCAGCCAGTCTGCGCGCCGGGCTCGCCCTCGACCTTCAGTTCCACCCGGAACGAGTGGCCGTGCAGGCGCGCGCACTTGTGCCCCGGCGGCACGTTGGGAAGGCGGTGCGCCGCCTCGAGCATGAAGACTTTGAAGATTTCCATGGCGCAATTGTACGCCGCAGGCGGCCCGGCAGCCTGAGCGGACGCCGGGCTTTCGTGAAGTGACTCTTTCCATCCGGATGAAGAGATGATAGTTTCTCTTATATCCGTATGAAGAGATGTTATTGGCTGGGCGCCGGCCAGGCATGGACTACTGCGGAACTTCGTCGTCCTTACCACCTCCCCCACATCGTCATGCCCAAGCACACCCTGCTCGTGGCGGCCCTGGCCGTCGCTCTGGCCGCGCCTTTGCCTGCCGCCGCCGAAACCTCCGCCGACGCCAGTGGCGAAGCCAGCACCCTGGCCGCCGTGCGCGTCACCGGTTCCAACATCAAGCGTACCGATACCGAAGCCTCCAACCCGGTGCAGGTGATCGGCCGCCAGCAGCTGGAACAGACCGGCAAGGCGACCGTGGCCGACGTGCTGCGTTCGATCTCGGCCAACACCGGCAACGCCAGCAACGAAACCACCAACAACGGCTGGGCCTCCGGCTCGGCCGGCATCGGCCTGCGCGGCCTGTCGCAGAAGAACACGCTGGTGCTGCTCAACGGCCGCCGCCTGGCCAACTACGGCTTCCCGGCCGGCGGCCTGTCCGATACGTTCGTTGATCTCAACGCGCTGCCGCTGGTCGCAGTCGAGCGCATCGAAGTGCTCAAGGACGGCGCCTCGGCGGTGTACGGCTCCGACGCCGTGGCCGGCGTGGTCAACATCATCACCCGGCAGAACTTCGAAGGCGCCGAGATCGGCGGCAGCTTCGGCGGTGCCGACCAGGGCGGCCTGCACGAGCAGAACCTGAAGTTCGTCGGCGGCCTCGGTGATCTGGACACCGATGGCTACAACATCCTCTTCAGCCTGCAGGGTTACAACCGCGAGCGCCTGGACCAGGACGAGCGCAACCTGACCCGCAGTGGCATCTACACCGACAAGCCCGGTGGCCGCTGGAACGGCTGGTCGGCCAAGGGCGCACGCTACCTGGTCAACGGCGTGTCGGTGCCGATGCTCGATGCCAACGGCAACTGCCCGGCCGGCACCACCCGCGTTGCCAGCGCGCCGATCGATGGCCTGTCCGGTGATACCTGCGGCTTCAACCAGGCACCGTTCACCACGCTGATCCCTTCGACCAAGCGTTACCAGGCCTATGCCAACGGCACCTTCCGCCTGAACGACAATGTCGAAGCCTTCGGCGAAGTGCTGTACAGCCAGATCAAGAGCGCTGCCTGGTTTGGCAGCAGCCCCTTCTTCACCCTGGAGAGCGGCCGCTTCGCACTGAACGCGGACAGCGGCCTGGCCGAGCCGGTGTCGTCGCTGCTGCCGGCCAGCAATCCGTACAACCCGTACGGGCGTGCGATCCCGATCGAGTACACCTTCTTCGACCTCGGCGGCACGATCAAGACCAACCGCTCCACCGCCTATCGCGGCGTGTTCGGCCTGCGTGGCACCACCGCCAACTGGGATTGGGAAGTGGCCGCATTCGGTGCGCGCAGCAGCGAGCGCGAGAGCGTGTCCGGCGGCTTCGCCAACCGCTGGGCGCTGGCCAACGCACTGTCCACGGGCAGCTACAACCTGCTTGACCCGGCAGCCACGCCGCAGTCAGTGCGTGATTCGATCAACATCGCCACGCTGCGTCCGGCCGAGTCCAAGCTGCAGGGCATCGATGCCAAGATCTCCGGCAGCCTGGGCCGCACCTGGGCCGGCGAGATCGGCTTCGCCGCTGGTGCCGAGTGGCGCCGCGAAAAGCTCGATTCCAACAACCCGTGGCAGATCGATGCCGGCCTGCAGGTGCGGCCGGCCATTGCCGAAGTGCATGGCCAGCGCCAGGTCAGTGCCGCCTACGCCGAAGTGAACGTGCCGCTGGCCTCGACGCTGGAGCTGTCCGCCGCCGCGCGTGCCGATCACTACGATGATTTCGGCGATGCGTTCTCGCCGAAGATCGGCCTGCGCTGGCAGCCGCTGGATTTCCTGCTGGTGCGCGCGTCGGCGTCGAAGGGCTTCCGTGCGCCGTCGCTGTCGGAAAACTCCAACAGCACCAGCATCGCCTATGGCAGCGTGGTCGATCCGCGTGATCCGGACGTGCCGGGTTCGCGGCAGAACCCGACCTTCTTCACCGTCGGCAACAACGAACTGAAGCCCGAGCGCACCAGGAGCGTGAACTTCGGTGTGGTGCTGTCGCCGTGGGCCAACACCAACCTGAGCGTGGACTACTACCGCATCCAGCTGGACAACCTGGTCGGCACCAACAACACCCAGACCCTGGTCAACGACAATGTGGCTGGCGCGGTGCAGCGCGATGAGCGCGGCAAGCTGCAGGCGGTCTACAACCGCTACCAGAACCTGAGCGAGCTGAAGACCTCCGGCATCGACGTCGAACTGCGCCAGCGCATCCCGACCGCGGTGCTGGGTGACTTCACCGTGTCCTCGGCTTACACCCACGTGCGCGACTACCGTCGCCCGACCGTGGTCGGTGGCCCGCTGGTCGACTACGCCGGCAGCAACCTGGGCGCGACCCTGCCCAAGGACAAGGCCACCACCACGCTGGACTGGAAGTACCGTGACTTCAACGCAGCGGTGACCTGGTACTACACCAGCGGCTATCGCCAGGAAGCCAGCACCGCAGCGAAGGCCGTGCAGCAGCGCGTCGGCAGCTACAGCCAGTACGACCTGTACCTGGCCTACACCGGCATCGACAAGCTGACGCTGTATGCCAAGGTGCAGAACCTGGCCGACAAGACGCCGCCGTACGACGCCTCGTTCCCGGGCATCCGCGCGCCATACGACTTCAGCCAGTACGACCTGCGCGGCCGCTACTTCACGCTGGGCTTCGATTACCGCTTCTGATCCATCCGCCGCGGCCGGCCACCTGAAGGGACCGGCCGCGCAACTGTCTGCCGTTGTGTTCCTGGGGAGTCACCGTGTCCTTGCATCGCCGTGCCGTTCTTCCGTTGCTGCTTGCCGCCGCCACTGTACTGTCCTGCCCGCAGCCGGCGCAGGCACAGAGTGCCTATTTCTTCCCGCAGGCCACGGATGCGGCAGCCTTCGATGCAGCGGTGCCGACGCCGGAGCAGTTCCTCGGCTACCCGATCGGTAGCCGCTACACCCGGCACGACCAACTGGTGGCGTACTTCCAGGAGCTGGCCAGACGCTCGGACAAGATCAGCGTGCGCGAGATCGGACGAAGCTACGAGGGCCGCCCGCTGCTGATCGCCACCGTCACCGCCGCCGGCAATCACGCGCGGCTGGAACAGCTGCGCCAACAGCACGCGACCCTGGCCGATCCGGCGCAACCGCGCAGCGCGGCCGGTGACAGCCCGGTGGTGGTGTGGCTGGGTTACAGCGTGCATGGCAACGAGACGTCCAGTGCCGAGGCGGCGATGCTGACTGCTTACTACCTGGTGGCCAACCGCAGTGCCGAAACCCAGCAGTGGCTGCAGCACGCGGTGGTGCTGTTCGATCCGGCACAGAACCCGGATGGCCGCGATCGTGCGGCCAACTGGCACAACGCCTGGGCCTCCGATCCGGCCTCGGCCGACCCGGCCGACAAGGAACACGTCGAACCGTTCCCGCAGGGCCGCACCAACCACTACTTCACCGATCTCAACCGCGACTGGCTTGCCCTCACCCAGCAGGACTCGCGGCCGAAGGTGGAGGTGTTCCACCAGTGGTACCCGAACGTGCAGATCGACTTCCACGAAATGGGCAAGGACAGCACCTACTATTTCGAGCCCTCGCCGAAAAGCATGCACAGCCCGCTGATTCCGGCGGCGTCGTATGAATTCAACAAGACCCTGGCCAAGTACCACGCGCAGGCGCTGGATGCCTTGGGTTCGCTGTACTACACCGGCGAGAACTTCGACAACTTCTCGCCGGTGTACGGTTCCACCTACCCGGACTTCCATGGTGCCGTCGGCGTTACCGTCGAGCAGGCCAGTTCGCGTGGCCGCGTGCAGGAATCGGTGAACGGCCTGCTGACCTTCCCGTTCACCATCCGCAACCAGGTCGCCACCGGGCTGGGCACGGTGCGTGGCGCGGTAACTGAGCGCAGCGGCCTGTTCGACCTGCAGAAGCAGTTCTTCCAGAGCGCGCTGAAGCAGGCCGCACAGCAGCCGGTGAAGACCTTTGTGTTCGGTGATGCGCATGATCCGGCACTGACCCGCCGCCTGCTGGAACTGTTGCTGCTGCATCGCATCGAGGTACGCGCGCTGGAGCGTGCAATCACCGTTGATGGGCAGCGCTTCGATGCCGGCAGCGCCTACGTGGTGCCGGTGCAGCAGGCGCAGTTCCGCCTGGTGCATTCGATCTTTGCCGAGACACCGCCGATCAAGGGGGATGTGTTCTACGGCAGCACCAGCTATGCGATCGCACCGGCCTACGGCGTGGCTTTCGCCGGCAGCCGTAGCCGTATCGAGGGTGGCGCACGCGTGACTGCGCTGCCGGCTGAGCAGGGCGCGGTGCTGGGTGGCCAGGCCGGATTCGCGTACGCGATCGACTGGCGCGACTACAACGCCGGGCGCGCGCTGGCCGCGCTGCAGGGCAAGGGCGTGAGCGCACGTGCGGCATTCCAGCCGTTCACCACGGCGACCGCGCAGGGCGACGTCAGCTTCGCCGCCGGCAGCCTGGTGATTCCGGTTGCCGGGCAAACGCTGCAGGGCGCGGCGCTGCTTGAGGCAGTGACATCGGCCGCGCGCGAGGCAGGTGTGCAGGTGCACGCGCTGCCCAGTGGCCGCAGCCGCGAAGGCATCGATCTGGGCAGTGACGGCGTCAAGGCGCTGCGCAAACCCGCGGTTGCGCTGGTGATGGGGGAGGGCGTGGCGGCCACCGAGATCGGCTCGGCCTGGTTCCTGCTCGACCAGCAGTTGCACTTGCCTGCCAGCAAGTTGGACCCGCAGCAGCTGGGCAAAGTGCCCCTGGACCGCTACACCACGATCGTGCTGTCCGGTGGCACCTATACCGGCGTCGATGCCGCGGCGGTGGCTGCACTGAAGCGCTGGGTGCAGGCCGGTGGTTCATTGGTGACCTATGGCAGTGCCTCGAAGTGGGCGATCGAACAGAAGCTCGCCGACGGCGAGAAGCTCGGCAAGGAAGAAGAAGCCGGCGACGAGAGCCGCCGTGCATTCGGCGACCAGCGCGACATCGCCGCGATCGAGCGGGTCAGCGGCAACATCCTCAGCGCCGATGTGGACACCAGTCATCCGCTGGCGTTCGGCGTGCCGCGCCGGCAACTGGCGATCAACAAGGAGAACACGGTGACGCTGCAGCCGAGTGCGAACCCATTCTCGACGGTGGTACGCATCGACACGCCGCCGCGGGTGAATGGTTATCTTTCCGAGCGCAACCGTGCGCGGGTGGCGGGCAGCGCGTGGCTGCTGGTGTCGGCGCAGGGGCAGGGCAACGTGGTGCTGTTTGCCGATGACCCGGCGCACCGCAAGTACTGGCACGGGACGGATCGGCTGCTGATCAACGCGATCTTCTTCGGGAATCTGGTGAATCCGAGTAAAGCGCGGGGTTGAGGCGTTTGGCGCCTTGACTGATGCGTGTGGGGGCGGCCGGGCGGGCTGCGCAGGACACGCTGCAAATACGTCCATGTAAGCTCGATCGGCGCATCCATGCGCCTCACGGTCCTGCGCAGCCCGCCCGGCCTCCCCTCGACAGTTTCCTGCGGGCGCGGACGCATCGAACCGCCAAGGCGAGAGCAAGGGCAAAAGCAAAAGCAAAAGCAAAAGCAAAGCCAGGAATTGCGGCTTCGGCTTTTGCCTTTGAACTTGAATTTGAATTTGATCTTTCTTCTCCCGGCTACCCGGCGGGGCAAGTAGGCGCTGGCGATCTCTGAAGCGGCGCAGGGCGCAGTGGGTGCAAAACCGTGAGCGCCATGGATGGCGCGATCGAGCCCCCATGGATGGGTTTACGGCGTGTTTTGCACCCACTGCGCCCTGCGCCGCCCCAAGCCAAACCATCCGCGTGCTTTCAGCCACGGTAGCCAGCAAAAAAAAGGACGGCGCGTCAGCGCCGTCCCTCGATAGCCCCCCGCGCAGCGGGAAGCACCCTCCCTGGCAGCTGGGATCAGCCGGCGCGACTGCCGCCGCCGCCCTGGCCGCGGCCACGGCCGCCACCATTACCACCACCGCCACGACGCTGGCCCTGACCGGCGCCTGCACCCGCACGCTGCTGGCCGTTGCCACCGCCCTCGCGACGGCCACCACCGGCCTTCTTCGGGCCGGCATGCGCATGGCGCGGTGCATCACCGTGCGGACGGCGTGCGTGGCTCTTGCGCGGTGCGCGCTCGCCGGTATCGTGCTCGGCCTTGCCCGGCGCACTGTTGCCCCAGCGGATCGGAACCTGCAGTTCGAAGCCCGGCACATCGCGGATGTCCATGTCGCGGCCCAGCAGGCGCACGATCGCGCGCAGCAGCTTCACTTCATCCTGCGCCACCAGCGAAATCGCCTGGCCGGTCGCGCCGTTGCGGCCGGTACGACCGATGCGGTGCACGTAGTCCTCGGCCACCATCGGCAGGTCGAAGTTGATCACCTTCGGCAGCTCGTTGATGTCGATGCCGCGCGCAGCGATGTCGGTGGCCACCAGCACGGTCACGCGGCCGGCCTTGAAGTCGCCCAGCGCACGCAGGCGCTGGCCCTGGCTCTTGTTGCCATGGATCGCCGCGGTCTTGATGCCTGACTTTTCCAGGAACGTGGCCAGCTTGTCGCTGCCGTGCTTGGTGCGTGCGAACACCAGGGTCTGCTCGCGGCTGTCCTGCGCCAGCAGGTGCAGCAGCAGGTCGCGCTTGCGGCCGGCATCGACCGGATGCACGCGATGGGTGATGGTTTCGGCCACGGTGTTCTTCGGCGTCACCTGGATCTGTTCCGGGTTGCGCATGAACTCCAGCGCCAGCTGGCGGATGTTGTCCTCGAAGGTGGCCGAGAACAGCAGGGTCTGGCGGTTCTGCTTCGGCAGCTTGGCCAGGATGCGCTTGATCGACGGCAGGAAGCCCATGTCGAGCATGCGGTCGGCTTCGTCCAGCACCAGCAGTTCAATGCCGGACAGGTCGACACTGCGACGTTCCAGATGGTCGATCAGGCGGCCCGGGCAGGCCACCAGCAGGTCCACGCCACGGCGCAGGATGTCCAGCTGGTTGCCCATGCCGACACCGCCGTAGATGCAGGCGCTGGGAATGCGCAGGTACTTGCTGTAGCCGCGCAGGCTGTCATGCACCTGGGTAGCCAGTTCGCGGGTCGGGGCCAGGATCAGCGCACGCGGCTTGCGCGGGCCGGCACGCACCTCCTGCGAGGCGGTGCCCAGGTGCTGCAGCAACGGCAGGCCGAACGCAGCAGTCTTGCCGGTACCGGTCTGTGCGCCGGCCAGCAGGTCGCGACCGGCCAGCGCCAGCGGGATCGCCTGCTGCTGGATCGGGGTCGGGGTTTCGTAGCCCTGCTCGGCAAGCGCACGCAGCAGGAAGGGCGCCAGGCCCAGCGATTCAAAAGACATTGAGATTGCTCCAGGTACAAGAAACGCCTGTCCGAGCGGACAGACGGGGGCAGATCAAAGTGATCGGCTGACTCGGAGCGTTCCCGTGAACCGCGCTGCGAGAAGTTGGGTGCAGCCGGCACGAAGCGCAGGCTGGAATGCGTGACGAACGGCGTCGGAGTGGGGGCGGGCGAAGAGGGCGGACCCTGGTCGCCGGCGATCCCGGAGGGAAACGGACGGCCGCTGCAGACCTGCCTAGTCTAACCGATGGCTGAGACCTCGCGCAAAAAGCCCCGTTCAGGTAAGGGGTTCTCTCTGCAGGGCTGCGCCCTGTACCCGCAGAGGCCAAAGCGACGTCAACGTCAAAAGCGGGTTTCCTGAGGGATGGCGGGGTGGGTCCGGTGGCGTCCCCGCAAACCCACAGTGCCTCGCCATTCCACGGAATGTCCGCTGTTGCTGTTGCATCCGCTGTTGCCTTGGCTTGAAGCAGGTGCAGGGCTGCAAGCCCTGCCGAACCCCCTCCTGCGGTAGGGTGGGCCGATGCCGCGCTGCAGCTTGGCGCCGCCGCAGATTTGATTACACTTGAAACTTGTTTGCCCACGACTCCGGACACCCACCCATGAAGCTTGGTTCTTTGAAGGAAGGCGGCCGCGACGGCACCCTGATCGTCGTCTCGCGTGACCTGCGCCACGGCGTGCGCGCCACCGGCATCGCCGCCACCCTGCAGCAGGCCCTGGAGGACTGGAGCCACATCGCACCGCGCCTGAACGCCCTGTACGAATCGCTCAACGCTGGCGACGCCGATGGCGTGTTCGACCTCGATCCGCAGGCGCTGGCCGCACCGATGCCGCGTGCCTATGAGTTCGTCGATGGCAGCGCCTACCTGCCGCACGTCGAGCGCGTGCGCCGCGCCCGCGGTGCCGAGGTGCCGGAGAGCTTCTATACCGACCCGCTGATGTACCAGGCCACCAGCGCAGGCTTCTACGGCCCGCGCGATGCAGTCAAGGTGGTCAGCGAGGACTACGGCATCGACCTGGAAGCGGAGATCGTGGTGATCACCGACGACGTGCCGATGGCGGCCACCCCGGAACAGGCCGCCAGCCACATCCAGCTGGTCGGCCTGGTCAACGATGTCTCGCTGCGCAACCTGATCCCGGGGGAGCTGGCCAAGGGCTTCGGCTTCCTGCAGTCCAAGCCGCGTTCGGCGCTGTCGCCGGTGTTCGTCACCCCCGATGAGCTGGGCGCTGCGTGGCAGGACAGCAAGGTGCACCTGCCGTTGCTGACCCACATCAACGGCCAGTGGTTCGGTGCGCCGGAGGCGGGCGTGGACATGCAGTTCAACTTCGCCCAGCTGGTCGCGCATGCGGCCAAGACCCGCCCGCTGGGTGCCGGCACCATTGTCGGCTCGGGCACCATCGCCAACGAAGACACCAGCAAGGGTGCCTCGTGCTTCGCCGAGCAGCGCGTGGTCGAGACCCTGCGTGACGGCAAGCCGAGCACGCCGTTCATGTCCTTCGGCGACGTGGTCCGCATCGAGATGCTCGATGCTGCCGGCAACAGCATCTTCGGTGCGATCGAGCAGCGCATCGAACAGGCGGCCAAGCCCTGAGCATGGAGGCGGCGATGGAGATCCCGGTCGACGACGGCATCGTGCTGTACACCTACTGGCGATCCAGCGCCGCCTACCGCGTGCGCATCGGCCTGGAGCTGAAGGGCCTGGCCTGGGAGGCGCGGCCGGTGCATCTGGTGCGCGACGGTGGCGAGCAGCACCATGAGGCTTATCGCGCGCTCAATCCGCAGCAGCTGGTGCCGACCCTGCTGCATGATGGGCACACGCTGACCCAGTCGCTGGCGATCATCGAGTACCTGGAAGAGCGCTTCCCACAGGTGCCGCTGCTGCCGGCCGACGCTGCGGGCCGCGCACGGGTGCGGGCGCTGGCGCAGCTTGTGGCCTGCGATATCCATCCGATCAACAACCTGCGGGTGATGCAGTACCTGGAACGCGACCTGCAGCTGCCTGCCGACACCCGCACGCAGTGGACCCTGCACTGGATCGCCGAAGGCTTTGACGCGATGGAAGCGATGCTGGCCAACAGCCGCGACACCGGCACCTTCTGCCACGGCGACCGCCCTGGCCTGGCCGACATCTGCTTGTTGCCGCAGCTGTACAACGCCCACCGTTTCGGCCTGGACCTGGCACCGTACCCGACCCTGCGCCGCATCGAAGCGGCCTGCCAGGCGCTGGACGCCTTCGACCGCGCACGCCCGGAAAACCAGCCCGACGCCGCCTGAAAGCAGAGGGGGCGGAACGGATCACGTCGTAAGTGCATTTACGACTTAATCCCCTCCGTCCCCTTTCTGTTGCAATCGGGCCAGGTCATCGCGGAACAACCGGTAGGCCTCCTCGCGGCGGGCATCGTCGGTCTGTCGCAGCACCCATGCCGGGTGCACCGTGGCGTAGCCGCGCGTGCCGTCCTCGAGGGTGTGCCAGCGCCCGCGGTCACGCGAGAGGTCGAAATCATGGCCGAACACCGAGGCTGCCGCTGTCGCGCCAAGGCACACGATCACCTGGGGCCGCACGCGCGCGATCTCACCCATCAGCCAGGGCCGGCAGGCCTGGATGTGACGGCTCTCCGGCCGCTTGTGCAGCCGCACCTTGCCGCGCCGTTCATGGTGGAAGTGCTTCACCGCGTTGGTGAGGTACAGCGTGGCGCGATCGATCCCCAGTTCCGCCAATGCGCGGTCCAGCACCTGGCCGGCAGGTCCTGCAAATGGCTGCCCACGCAGATCTTCGGTGTCACCGGGTTGCTCTCCGACCAGCATCACCCCGGCCCCTACCGGCCCCTGTCCGAACACGGTCTGCGTGGCCTGCTCCCACAACGGGCACTGGCGGCAGGCGCTGGCCTGTCCGCGCAGATTGTCCAGGCTGCTGGCTTCGGCTGCCGGTGCCGGAGGGTTCGCTCGCAGCGGAATCCTGCGTTGCGGTGCCTGCGCGGGACGGTCATGCATTTCCTGCACGCGGTCGGCGGCGTCGCGTACCAGGCGAGGCAGCAATCGGGCTTCAGGCAGGTGGCGCCAGTACTTGGCCGGCATCTCCTGCATCATCATCCGCGTGTTGAGCCGGGCCGGATTGAAAATGCTGGCGTAATAGGTCTGCCACAGCGACTCGCGTGCATCCTCGGCCGGGGCATCCTCGCGTCGTGCACCGGGGCCGAAGGCAAGCGCCTGCCCATCCCAGGAGGCACTGCGCGAAGGCGTGAGGATGGCCCAGCGCATGCCGGTGAAGCGGCGCGCGAAGAACGGCGCGACCCGGTCGACGATGTGGTGCTGTGGCTCGAACCAGGCGATGAACGCATCAGGCTGGCCAGGCACTTCGCGGAAGCGCACGAATGCCTTCATCTTGTGCGTGTCGCGGCGGACCGCCTGGGCCATGGCCATCGCCCTCAGTACGTCGGCATCGGCAGGGTTTGACAGCACCGAGCGTTCGCCATGGGCGATGCGCCACAGCAACCGGTACAGGAGGGCCATGCGTTGTCCGTCGCGATGGCACAGGCAGGTGTCCGCCAGCTCCAGGAAGTCGCGCGGTACCGTCGGTGCGCCAGCGTCGGCCTGTGCGGGCGCCGAGGTGACCGCTGGCGCGTCCAGCAGTGATGCGTCGCTGCCCTCGAGCCAGTCCAGCTGCTCCGGCGCGACGCCGCGCAGCAGGGCTTCGCGTGCACCGCCGCGCCAGGCCTCCAGCGACCATGGCGGATCCACCCGCAGCGACCAGCGCTGCGCGTCAGGCCGCGGACGGGGCATCGAACAGCGAACCCTGTCGCGGCGGCGGGGCCAGCTGCGCGCGCAGCGCCGCCGGATCGTCCAGTGCTTTGCGCGGGTGATGGTCGGCCAGCAGCACGAACGGCAGCAGCTTGCTCATCGGTGCCTTCAGGCGTGCGATGTCGGCCACGCGCAGCCGCCCGTGACGGCGTGCCATCAGCACGCGCTTGACGTTGCGCACGCCAAGGCCGGGCACGCGCAGCAGCATCTCCTTCGGTGCCCGGTTCAGATCGACCGGAAAGCGCTCGGGATGGCGGATTGCCCAGGCCATCTTCGGGTCGATATCCAGGTCGAGCATGCCGTCCTGGGTGGTATCGGTGATCTCATCCACGCCGTACCCGTAGAAGCGCAGCAGCCAGTCAGCCTGGTAAAGGCGATGTTCGCGCTGCAACGGTGGCGGCTGCAGTGGCAGCTGCCGGCTGGCGTCCGGAATCGGGCTGAACGCGGAGTAGTAGACCCGGCGCATGCGGTAGTTGCCGTACAGGCTGTCGGCGCTGGCCAGGATCTGCTGGTCGTTTGCCCCGTCCGCGCCGACGATCATCTGGGTGCTCTGCCCGGCCGGTGCGAAACGGGGAGGGCGCGGGCGAGTGCTGCGGCTGGCCGTCGGTGCCACCGATGCGGGGGCCTTGCGAGCTTCCTTGGCTTCCTCGATGCGCCAGCGCAGTTCCCCCATCGCGCCACGGATGGAATGAACCGTCTTCTCCGGCGCCAAGGCGCTCAGGCCGGCTTCGGTGGGCAGTTCCACGTTGATGGACAGGCGGTCGGCATAGCGCCCGGCACTGGCCAGCAGTTCCGGCGAGGCCTCGGGAATGGTCTTGAGGTGGATGTAGCCGGCGTAGCGGTGTTCTTCGCGCAGTTGCCGGGCGACTTCCACCATCTGTTCCATGGTGTAGTCCGCATTGCGGATGATGCCACTGGACAGGAACAGGCCCTCGATGTAGTTGCGCTTGTAGAAGTCCAGGGTGAGCGTGACCACCTCATCCACGCTGAAACGTGCACGGGGCACGTTGCTGGAAACCCGGTTCACGCAATAGGCGCAGTCGTAGACGCAGAAGTTGGTCAGCAGGATCTTCAGCAACGAAACACAGCGGCCATCGGGCGTGTAGCTGTGGCAGATGCCCATGCCCTCGGTGCTGCCGATACCGCCGCTGGCGCGCGAATCGCGCTTGCCCGAGCCGCTGGAGGCGCAGGAGGCATCGTACTTGGCGGCATCAGCCAGAATGGCCAGCTTGCGGATGGTTTCCATTGAGGAAACCTACGGATGAGGGGTCTCATTGGATGAGACCGCCCCTGAATTCTTCAGAAAAAGGGGACGGGGGATCAAGTCGCAAGTGCACAAACGACTTAATCCCCTCCGTCCCCTTTT
>NZ_KV791372.1:13306-66256 GCF_001807895.1 Stenotrophomonas sp. HMSC10F07 | reverse complement strand
CAAACGACTTAATCCCCTCCGTCCCCTTTTTCGTGGGATCAGAAGCCGTGGGTGATGCTGGGTGCGCCTGCCGAGAAATCGGCGTACGGGTCGTGCTCGCCGCTACTGCCTTCGGACAGGCGGAACTTCAGGGCCAGGCCATCGCGCGAGTCGGCCGCGCGCAGCGCTTCCTCCTGCTCGATGGTACCGGCCTTGGCCAGCCGGAACAGGCACTGGTCGAAGCTCTCCATGCCTTCTTCCAGCGAGGCTTCCATCGCCGCCTTGATCTCGTGCACCTGGCCGCGGCGCAGCAGGTCGCGGATCATCGGCGTGTTGATCAGTACCTCGGTGGCTGGCAGGCGACGGCCCTCCTTGTTCTTCACCAGGCGCTGGCTGATCACCGCACGCAGGTTCAGCGCCAGGTTCATCAGCACGTTCTTGTGCGCGCTTTCCGGGAAGAAGTTGAGGATGCGCTCGATGGTCTGGTCGGCGTTGTTGGAGTGCAGGGTGGCCAGGCACAGGTGGCCGGTCTCGGCGAAGGCGATCGCCGCCTCCATCGTTTCCGCATCCAGGATCTCGCCGATCAGGATCACGTCCGGCGCTTCACGCATCGCGTTCTTCAGCGCGTTGTGGAAGGCGTGGGTGTCCAGGCCGACCTCGCGCTGGTTGACGATCGACATCTTGTGCTTGTGCAGGTACTCGATCGGATCCTCGATGGTGAGGATGTGACCGGTGGTGGTGCTGTTGCGGTGGTCGATCATCGACGCCAGCGAGGTGGACTTGCCGGAACCGGTGGACCCCACCACCAGCACCAGCCCGCGCGGGGTCATGATGACGTCCTTCAGCACCTGCGGCAGGTTCAGCTCCTCGATGCTCGGGATGCGGCTGCGGATGGCGCGGATGACCATGCCGACCTCGCCCCGCTGCTTGAACACGTTGACGCGGAAGCGCCCGGCATCGGGCAGGGCGATGGCCATGTTGAGCTCCAGCTCGCGCTCGAACTGCGGCACCTGGCCCTCGTCCATCAGCGAGTAGGCGATCTTCTTGACCATGCCCGGCGGCAGGCCGGTGTTGCCCAGCGGATAGAGCTTCCCTTCGATCTTGATGTAGACCGGTGCCCCGGTGGTCAGAAACATGTCCGAAGCGTTCTTTTCGGTCATCAGCTTCAGGAAGTAGCCGATATCCATTGCGAATTTTCCCCAACGAAACGGCCGACGCCCGTTGCCAGCACGGTGTCGGCTTGACGACAATGGCCGTGAACCGACAACCGGTACGGCCTCCCCAATGAAACGACTTAGCTTCGCACGAATGCGCCATGGCCTGTATGTGATGGCGTTTGCATTCGCACTGTCTGCCCCCGCCTGGGCGCAGGACGCTGCCCTGGAACTGGCGCAGGCCCGGCAGGCGGTCGACAAGGCCACCCAGGCCGATGCCGACCAGTACGCCCCGGACCTGATCGGGCTGGCCCGGCAGGGGCTGGAGCAGGCCCAGCGCGCCGCCGGCGACCGCCGCGAGCGCAAGAACGCCCCGGCGATAGCCCTGCGCGCCGCCGCCGATGCCGACCTGGCCCGCGTCCGCAGTGAGGAAGCCACCGTCACCGCGCAGCTGCAGCTGCGCCGCAACGAGGTCAACCAGCTGCAGCGCCAGCTGTCGACCGGGGAGGACCGCCGGTGAAGCCGATGACCGCCGCAACCCTGGCCGCGCTGCTGGCGCTGCCGACCTTGGCCACGGCCGCCGACAACCCGATGGTGGCGCAGCTGAGCCAGCGCCTGATGGCCATCCAGGCCAACCCCGATACCGCTGAGCTGGGCGCCTTCGAGCGCATGCAGGCGCAGCAGGCCATCGCCACCCTGGACAAGGCCAAGCGTCGCGACCAGGAGCTGGCCACGTACCTGGCCGAGCGCCGGGTGGAGATTGCCGAGACCGCCGTGCGCACCGCGCTGGCCGCGCGCGAGGTCGACCGCCTGGAGCGTACCCGCAGCGACCTGCTGATCGAGGCCAGCCGCCGCGATGCCGCCCGCGCCCGCCAGGAAGCCGAGCAGCTGCGCATGCAGGCGCAGATGCAGGCCGAGGAGGCCGAACGCCTGCGCCAGGCGGCCGAGGCCGAGACCCTGGCCCGCCAGGACGCCGAGAATGCCCTGACCAGCGTGGCCGGCAAGCAGCAGCAGCGTCTGAGCGCTGCCCAGCAGAACGCTGCCAGGCTGGCCCGGGAGGAAGCCGAGCTGGTGTCCGGGCAGAAGCTGCCCGGTTCGAAGTTCGACGCTCGCGGTGAGGTCTTCACCTTCGGTGGTGACGCGTTCGCCGCAGGCGCCTCCAGCCTGTCGGGGGGCGCCCGCAACCAGGCCAAGGCCCTGGCCGAGTACCTGAACATCGGCAAGAAGGGGCGCCTGCGCATCGAGGCCTACGACAGCGCCAACGGCGTGGGCCAGAAGCGTGCCGAAGCGCTGCGCGACGCCCTGGTCGCGGGTGGTGTCGCCAGCAACCGGATCCAGGTCAGCGGCAAGAAGGCTGCGTCCACCCGGGCGCGCTCGGCCGAGGTCATCATCGCGCCGTAATGCATTGATATTGTTTGTTTTTCGTTGCGATGAGCATTCAGCCTGAACCCCGCCCCGGCGGGGTTCGGTCTTTTTGACGCAGGGGCCTTGTACCCCGCCTTGAGCAGGCGTAGGGTCAATCGTCCGGGACGCAATGCCGCGGACCGGACGATGGGAGGGCCGGGCCGATGCAAGCAGGGCGCGAACCGCAGCAGATCGACGTGCGCAGGCCAGTGCCGCAGGTCGTTGCAGGCGTCCAGGTGGCCATCGGCCGGCACTCCTCCATGAACAACGCCCCGTGCCTTGCGGCCGGGGCGTTCGTGTATCTGTCGAAGGAGGTCCATCATGTTTGAAGATCAGCCCCAGAGCGAGATCGACGCACGTCGCGCGCGTGATCCGGAGTTCAGGGCACTCCATGACCAGCACCGCAAGTTGAACAAGAAGTGCATGGACGCGGAGCTGGGTGTACTCCCGATCGATGATGTCACCCTGGGTCGCATGAAGCGCGAGAAGCTGCTGGCCAAGCAACGACTTCTGCGAATGTACGAAACACCGCTCCCAACGACGTCCCCCACGCTTTGACGCACCCCGTCACGCCCGGAACGGCGTGACCCGGCCATCGATGGCCCGGCCGGGCGCTCCTGCCCCGGCATCGCGGCACCGCCGATGAGGCGGCCGCGCCAAGGCACCACAGGCGGTGGTGCCTTGGCCTGCAGGCACAACTCACCGATGCGGGCGGTACCGGTCTCCTCGTCGACCCGGGGCCGTCCGCATCCCTCTACGGGACGGCGGGCGGCATGCCCGCGCCGACCTGACATTCAGCGCCATCCGTCGGATAATCATCGGTCCGGCCCTGCGTGGCGCGAATCGAAAGTCCTCCGAATGCCCATCCATTCTTCCGTCCTCGAACTCATCGGCCAGACCCCGATCGTCAAGGCCCAGCGCCTGGACACCGGCGTCTGCGAGCTTTACCTGAAGCTCGAGAGCGCCAACCCGGGCGGTTCGATCAAGGATCGCATCGGCCTGTCGATGATCGAGGCAGCGGAGCAGCGGGGTGACCTGAAGCCGGGGGCGACCCTGGTCGAGGGTACCGCTGGCAATACCGGCCTGGGCCTGGCACTGGTGGCCCAGCAGAAGGGCTACAAGCTGATCCTGGTCGTTCCCGACAAGATGAGCCGCGAAAAGATCTTCAACCTGAAGGCGATGGGCGCCGAAGTGCGCCTGACCCGTTCGGACGTCGCCAAGGGCCACCCGGAGTACTACCAGGACCTGGCCAAGACCATCGCCGAGCAGACCCCGGGCGCCTACTTCATCAACCAGTTCGGCAACCCGGACAACCCGGCCGCGCATGAGTTCGGCACCGGCCCGGAGATCCTCGAGCAGATGGGCGGTGACCTTGACGCCATCGTGTTCGGCTGCGGCAGCTCCGGCACCATGACCGGCCTGTCGCGTGCGTTCGCCAGGCTGTCGCCCAAGACCGAGCTGGTGCTGGCCGATCCGGTCGGCTCGATCCTGGCCGAGTACATCAACGACGGCGTGCTCAACGACAAGTCGGGCAGCTGGCTGGTGGAGGGCATCGGCGAGGACTTCCTGCCCTCGATCTCCGACTTCAGCCGCGTCAAGAAGGCCTATGCCATCAGCGACGCCGAGAGCTTCCACACCGCGCGCGAGCTGCTGGGCAAGGAAGGCATCCTCGGCGGTTCGTCCACCGGCACCCTGCTGGCCGCGGCACTGAAGTATTGCAAGGAGCAGACCACGCCGAAGAAGGTGCTGGTGCTGGTCTGCGATACCGGCAACAAGTACCTGTCGAAGATGTACAACGACTACTGGATGCTGGACAACGGCTTCCTGGAGCGCCCGCAGCACGGTGACCTGCGCGACCTGATCCTGCGTCCGTACGGCCAGCGCGACACGGTGGTGATCGGTCCGAACGACCTGTTGACCACCGCCTACCAGCGCATGAAGCTGTATGACGTGTCGCAGCTGCCGGTGATGGACGGTGAGCAGCTGGTCGGCATCGTCGATGAAAGCGACGTGCTGCTGCATGTCTATGGTGACGAAGCGCGCTTCCGCGACACCGTGTCCACCGCGATGGTCAGCAAGCTGGACCGGCTGGACGTGAAGTCGCCGATCGAGGCCCTGCTGCCGGTGTTCGACCGCGGGCAGGTGGCGATCGTGATGGACGGTGACGCCTTCCTCGGCCTGATCACCCGCATCGACCTGCTGAACTATCTGCGCCGTCGCGTGCAGTAAACCGCTGATCGCTGCCGTTCACCGCTGAATTCCGGTTTATTCGCGTCAAAGCTCGTTAAGGCTGCGCTGATAGACTCCCGATCCTTTGACGGCGCCGCACGTCGGCGCCATTCAGGAAACGACATGTCCAACTCCTCTTCGCCCGACCGCGCGCTGGCCCTGGCCACGCTGGCCATCCACGGCGGCCAGTCGCCCGATCCCAGCACCGGCGCGGTGATGCCGCCGATCTACGCCACCTCGACCTATGCCCAGTCCAGCCCGGGCGAGCATCAGGGCTTTGAGTACTCGCGTACCCACAACCCGACGCGCTTTGCCTATGAGCGCTGCGTGGCCTCGCTGGAAGGCGGCACCCGTGGCTTCGCCTTCGCCTCGGGCATGGCGGCCAGCTCGACGGTGGTCGAGCTGCTGGACGCCGGCAGCCACGTGGTGGCGATGGACGACATCTACGGCGGCAGCTTCCGCCTGTTCGAGCGCGTGCGCCGCCGTACCGCCGGGCTGGACTTCAGCTTCGTCGACCTGACCGATCTGGCGGCCTTTGAAGCCTCGATCACGCCGAAGACGAAGATGGTCTGGATTGAAACCCCGACCAACCCGATGCTGAAGATCGTGGACATCGCCGCGGTCGCTGCCATCGCCAAGCGCCATGGCCTGATCGTGGTGGTGGACAACACCTTCGCCTCGCCGATGCTGCAGCGCCCGCTGGAACTGGGCGCGGACCTGGTCCTGCATTCGGCCACCAAGTACCTCAACGGCCATTCGGACATGGTCGGTGGCATGGTCGTGGTCGGTGACAACGCCGAACTGGCCGAACAGATGGCGTTCCTGCAGAACTCGGTGGGTGGCGTGCAGGGCCCGTTCGACAGCTTCCTGGCCCTGCGTGGCCTGAAGACCCTGCCGCTGCGCATGAAGGCACACTGCGCCAACGCGCTGGCGCTGGCCCAATGGCTGGAAAAGCATCCGGCGGTGGAGAAGGTGATCTACCCGGGCCTGGCCTCGCACCCGCAGCATGAACTGGCCGGCAAGCAGATGGCCGGCTACGGCGGCATCGTCTCGATCGTGCTCAAGGGCGGGTTCGAGGCGGCCAAGCGCTTCTGCGAGAAGACCGAACTGTTCACCCTGGCCGAGTCGCTGGGCGGTGTGGAAAGCCTGGTCAACCATCCGGCGGTGATGACGCATGCCTCGATCCCGGTGGCGCGTCGGGAGCAGCTGGGGATCAGTGATGCACTGGTGCGGCTGAGCGTGGGTGTTGAGGAGCTGGGGGATCTGCAGGTGGATCTGGAAAGGGCGTTGGGCGGGAACCGCTGAGCATGAGCATTCTCTCGGTCTTCGGGAAGCATCGTTCGCTTACCTTCGAACTGACCCAGCGTGAAGTCCTTGGGCGTTATCGCGGTGCCAGCTTCGGGCTGCTGTGGTCGCTGATCAGCCCGTTCCTGATGCTGCTGGTCTACACCATGGCCTTCGGTTTCATCATGAAGGGACGCTGGCCCGGATCGACCGGGTCCACCACCGATTTCGCGTTGATCCTGTTCGCAGGCCTTACCGTGCATGGCTTCTTCGCGGAATGCTTCACCCGTGCGCCACAGTTGATTGTGAGCAACACCAGCTACGTCAAGCGCGTGGTGTTCCCGCTGGATATCCTGGTGTGGAGCATGACGCTGTCGGCGCTGTTCCATCTGCTGATGAACATGGTCGTACTGCTGCTGCTGTACCTGTGCGTCAAAGGCAGCATCCATCCCACCGCGGTGCTGTTGCCGGTTGTGGTGTTGCCGCTGGTGATCCTGACGGTCGGCATTGGTTGGATTACCTCGGCACTGGGTGTGTACCTGCGCGATATCGGGCAGATCGCCGGCGTCATCGCAGCTGCCATGCTGTTCCTGTCCTCGGCGATTATTCCGGTTGAGTCGGTGCCGGCCAGCTACCGCATCGTGTTCGAGCTCAATCCGCTGACCTTCATCATCAACCAGGTGCGCGAAGTGGTGATCTGGGGCCGCCTGCCAGATTGGGCTGGGCTGGGTCTGTACACCCTCATCGCCTGTGTGGTGGCCGTCATTGGCCATCGCCTGTTCAACAAGCTGCGCGTGGGGTTTGCCGATGTCCTCTGAAGTCGCCGTGGCCGAGACCGTCATCGAGGTCAAAGGGGTTGGCAAGTCGTACCACATGTACGAACGTCCTTCGCACCGCTTGTGGCAGGCGCTGGCGGGCAAGCGCAAGTCTTTCTACAAGGATTTCTGGGCGCTGCGCGACGTGAGCTTCTCGATCCGTCGTGGCCAGACAGTGGGCATCGTCGGCCGCAACGGCTCGGGCAAATCGACCCTCCTGCAGATGATCGCCGGCACCCTCAATCCCACCGAGGGCAACATCACCGTGAAGGGGCGCGTGGCCGCGCTGCTCGAACTGGGCAGTGGCTTCAACCCCGAGTTCACCGGCCGCGAGAACGTCTACCTCAACGCGACGATCCTGGGCCTATCGCGTGCCCAGATCGATCAGCGATTGGAGAGCATCCTCGCCTTCGCCGACATCGGTGAGTTCATCGATCAGCCGGTACGCAGCTATTCCAGCGGCATGTCGGTGCGCCTGGCTTTTGCGGTGATCGCCCATGTCGACGCCGACATCCTGATCATCGACGAGGCGCTGGCGGTTGGCGATGCGTTCTTCTCGCAGAAGTGCATGCGCTTCCTGCGCGAGTTCCAGAAGAACGGGACGCTGTTGTTCGTCAGCCATGACGCCGCCGCTGTGACCAATCTGTGCGAGAACGCCGTGTGGTTGCAGAACGGCCGTATGCGCCTGTCCGGCACCTCGCAGGAGGTGGTCGAGGCGTACATGACCGAGCAGCATGTGGTCGGGCGGCGTGAGGTGGGTGATGCTGAGATCGTCGTGGAAAAGAAGCAGCGCAAGCTTGTTTCCGATGCGCCGGACTTCCGCCACGATGCCCTGCTGGAAGCCGGTGTTGTCAATCGGATCGCGCTCTTCGAGTTCGACCCGAACAACGTGGGCCAGGAGTTCGGTGCACGTGGTGCACGCATCATCGATGTGAGCATGACCGACGAGCAGGGGCGGCGGGTCGGCGTTCTGGAGGGCGGTGAACTGGTAAGGCTGGAGATCCGCGTGGAGTTGCTGCAGCCGCTGGAGAACCTCATCGTCGGGTTCTATGTGAAGGATCGGCTGGGCCAGCGTCTGTTCGGTGACAACAGCTACTTCGCTTGCCGGGAGACACCCGTTTCCGGGCAGGCCGGAAGCATCGTCCGGGGCACCTTCGTGTTCCGCATGCCGATCATGCCATCAGGCTCCTACATGATTGATGCTGCAGTCGCTTCCGGTGATCAGCATGACCATACGCAGCAGCACTGGATCCACGACGCGCTGGAGTTCCGCGCGATGGACGAAACGATGCGCTTCGGCCTCGTCGGCCTGCCGATGCTGGCCATCGAAGTTTCCAAGGAGTCTCAATGATCGAGTTCACCGGTGAGCGCTTCGTGCCGACCGAACAGGGTGTAATCAGGCAGGAACATCTTCACCGTTATGCCTGGTGCCTGCCGTTGGTGGAAGGCAAGGATGTGCTGGATGTCGCCAGCGGCGAAGGATACGGCAGCGCGATGCTGGCCTCCCGGGCGCGCTCGGTATGTGGTGTGGATATCTCGCATGAGGCCGTGGATCACGCTGCCGGGCGTTATTCGGCGCAGACCAACCTGAAGTACCTGCAGGGCTCCGCTGCTGCCATTCCATTGGCCGACGACAGTGTGGATGTGGTTGTTTCCTTCGAGACCATCGAGCACCTGATGGAGCAGGAGGAGATGATGGCCGAGATCCGTCGTGTGCTGCGGCCCGATGGTGTTCTGGTCATGTCCTCGCCCAACAAGGAGGTTTACTCCGATCGGGCCGGCTATCACAACGATTTCCACGTAAAGGAGCTCTACCAGGCAGAGTTCCAGGCGTTGGTCGGGCGTTACTTCCCGGCTTCGCGGCTGTGTGGGCACCGCATGGCGGTGTGCTCGACTATCACTCCAATATCAGAGGCGGAACGCACGGACAGCTACCAGGCGCTGACCGATACCGGCTCGGGTGTCGAAGCCCGCGTGGCCAGCGTTCCAGATGCGGTCTACTTTGTTGTCGTCGCTGCGGCTGACGCGTCATTGTTGCCGGATACACCTGCTTCTGTGCTCTATGCCGAAAGCGAGGATCTGTATGCCCAGCAGCATGACATCGCACGCTGGGCCCAGGGACTGGACAACGAACGGGAAGACACTATTCGTTGGGCACGTTCGCTGGAAGCGGAGCTTGAGAAATCCCGTGCCGATTACCACCGCCTGGAAGTCGAGTTCGAGGATCGTACGCGCTGGGCGCTGGAGCTGGACCAGGTTGTCCAGGCCGGTGGCGGCCTTACCGGCGCCGCTGAGCTGCGTGCGAGGAATGATGCGCTGCAGGCGCAGCTGGAACAGGTGCGGGGCGAGAAGGCGGACGTCGAAGCTGATCTGCAACGGCATCAGGCAGCATCGCAGCACGAAGCGGCCGAGCTGCGCCGACTGCTGCAGACGGCCCACGAAACCGTTGCCAGCCGTTCGGAAGTCAGCCGCGAACTGCAGCGGCGCTCTGGTCTCGCGTTCCGGCCCGGTGCGGAAGGCACCTCCGAGCTGGAAGTGAAGCGCGTCATCCACGAATACGACGAGCAGTTGGAGAGCCTGAACGATGCCTTCGCGAAGGTGCTCGCCTCCAAGTCCTGGCGCATCACGCGCCCGATGCGCTTCGCTTCGCGCCTGCTGCGTGGCGATGTGCCGGCCATTATTGCGTCGCTGCGTGCCAGCGGCCTGGCCCGCCATCCATTGCTGGCGCCGCTGGCACGCCCGGTGCGTAACTGGCTCCTGCGCCGTGACAATGCCCGTGTTGAACCGCTTTCGGGCCTGGCGTTGCAGTCGGTGGTGGAAGATTCAGGCGAAGTATTGAAGACCCTGTCCTTCCCGATACATGAATCGCCGGAAGTCAGCATCGTCATTCCCACCTACGGCAACCTGCCGCACACCCTGGCCTGCCTGCGCTCGATCGCCGCCCACCCGCCGGCGGTGAGCTATGAGGTGCTGGTGCTGGAAGATGCCTCCGGCGATGCGGAAATCGAGAAGCTGGTCCCGGTTCCGGGCCTGCGCTTCCACCACAACCCGCAGAACCTCGGCTTCCTGCTGTCCTGCAACCAGGCGCTGGAACTGGCCCGTGGCCGTTACACCTATTTCCTCAACAACGACACCGAAGTACGTCCGGGCTGGATGGACGAGATGCTGGACGTCTTCCAGCGCATGCCCGACTGCGGCATGGTCGGTTCCAAGCTGGTCTACCCCGACGGCCGCCTGCAGGAAGCGGGCGGCATCATCTGGCGTGACGGCTCGGCCTGGAACTACGGCCGCCTGGATAACCCGGCCGACAGTCAATACAACTACCTGCGCCCGGTGGACTACTGCAGCGGCGCGAGCCTGCTCATTCCCAGCGCGCTGCTGCGTGAGCTGGGCGGCTTCGATCCCGAGTTCGTACCGGCCTACTGCGAGGATTCGGACCTGGCGTTCCGCGTGCGCAAGGCGGGCTACCAGCTCTACTACTGCCCGACCTCGGAAGTCGTGCATTACGAAGGCATCTCCCACGGCACCGATACCGGCAGCGGTATCAAGGCCTATCAGGTCGCGAACCAGAAGAAACTGCGCGAACGCTGGCAGGATGAGCTGGCCCTGCATGAGCCCAACGGCGAGCATGTGGTGCTGGCCCGCGACCGTGCCTGGCAGAAGGAAACGGTGCTGATCGTCGACCACTACGTACCGCAGCCCGACCGTGATGCCGGTTCGCGGACCATGATCGCCTTTATCGATGCGCTGCTGGCACGTGGCTGCGTGGTCAAGTTCTGGGCCGACAACCTGTACTTCGATCCGATCTACACTCCGCCACTGCAGGCCCGTGGCGTGGAAGTGATGTATGGCGGCCAGTGGGTGGGCGGCTTTGCGCGCTATCTGGACGAAAATCCGCACGTGCGCACGGTGATGCTGTCGCGCCCTCATATCGCTGAGCATTACCTCGATGCCCTGTGCAAGCACCCGGGTGTCCGCAGCGTCTACTACGGCCACGACCTGCACTTCCGTCGCATGGAGATGGAAGCCACCCGCAATGGCGGCAGCGATGGCGAGGCACGTTCGATGGAACTGCTGGAGCGGCGCATCTGGAAGGCCGTCGACCGCGTCCTCTACCCGTCGGCCGAAGAGGCGCAGGACGTGCGCGCGCTGGAGCCGGACGTCGATGCACGCGCGATCCTGCCGTACGCTTTCGACCACTTCAACGATGAAGCCGTGCCCGCGCAGCGTGCCGGCATCCTGTTCGTCGCTGGCTTCGCCCACGGCCCCAATGTCGATGCCGCGCGATGGCTGGTCGAGTCGGTGATGCCGCAGGTCTGGGCGCGGCACCCCGGCGTGAAGCTGTCACTGGTTGGCTCCAACCCGACCGATGCTGTACGCGCCCTGGCGGGCGAACATGTCGAGGTGACCGGTTTCGTCAGCGACGAGGAGCTGGCCCGGCGCTACGGTGTCGCGCGCGTGGCCATTGTGCCGCTGCGCTTTGGTGCCGGCGTCAAGGGCAAGGTTGTCGAAGCCATGCAGCAGGGTCTGCCGCTGGTCACTACCGGTATTGGTGCCCAGGGCCTGGTCGGTCTGGAGGCAGTGGTCACCGTGGCCGACGAGGCCGATGGTCTTGCCGCAGGGCTGTTGTCGTTACTGGAAGATGATGCGCTGTGGCTGCAGCGGTCGCGTGCAGCGGCGAGCTACTGTCGCAGCCAGTTCTCGCGCGATGCACTGGGTCGTGCACTGGAATCGGCATTCGCATTGGAGAAGAAAGCATGATCGTTCGTTCGCGCGCACCCCTGCGGCTGGGCCTGGCCGGTGGTGGCACCGATGTGTCGCCGTTCTGCGACCAGTTCGGTGGCTTCGTCATGAACGTGACCATCGACAAGTTCGCCTATGCGACCCTCGATGACTCGCCCGATGGCCTGGTCGGATTCCATGCTCAGGATGCGGGCGCCTGCGAGCGCGTCGATCCGCAGGCCGTGGAGGCCGGCCCCGGCCCACTGCAGTTGATGAAGGGTGTCTACCTGAGGGTCTGCAACGACTTCCTGCAGGGCGACCGTCCAGCCATCCGTATCCGCGCGCATTCCGATGCGCCGCCGGGCTCGGGCCTGGGCTCGTCCTCGACGATGGTCGTCGCCCTGGTCACTGCCTTCGCCGAGTACTTCGCGTTGCCGCTGGGCGAGTACGAGATTGCGCAGCTGGCCTACCGCATCGAGCGCGTCGACCTGCAGCTGTCCGGTGGCAAGCAGGACCAGTACGCAGCGGCCTTCGGTGGTTTCAATTTCATGGAGTTCTACGACGCCGATCGGGTGATCGTGAATCCGCTGCGCATCAAGGACTGGATCTGGTCCGAACTCGAAGCGGGCCTGGTGTTGTACTTCACCGGCGTGTCGCGTGCTTCGGCCAAGATCATTGATGAGCAGTCCCGCAACATCAAGGAAGGCAAGGCCAGTTCGCTCGATGCGATGCATCGGTTGAAGGTCGAAGCCAGCCAGATGAAGGAAGCGCTGCTGCGCGGTGATTTCGAGCGGCTGGCGCAGGTGATGCAGTCCGGCTGGGAAGCGAAGAAGCTCAGTGCCAGCAGTATTTCCAACCCGATGATCGATGAGATCGAGGCGTTGGCAATGCGCCACGGCGCGCGCGCGACCAAGGTATCGGGCGCGGGTGGCGGCGGTTTCATGATGTTCCTCTGCGACCCGGCACACCGGGTCGACCTGGTGCGCGCGCTTGCTGGCGCCGGCGGCACCGTTTTTGATACACACTTCACCCACCAAGGTGCAACGGCATGGAAAATCGGATGAACGACTTCATCAAGGCCGAGTTCGGCAAGATTCTCGAGAACTTCCAGCGCATGTCGGCGGATGCCGCGTTGGCGTCGCAGATCGAGCAGGCAGTGGCACTGTGCGTGGTCGCGCTGAAGGCCGGTCGCAAGATCCTGTTCGCCGGCAACGGTGGCAGCGCCGCCGATGCGCAGCACTGGGCGGGTGAGCTGGTCAGCCGCTTCTACTACGATCGCCCAGGCCTGCCGGCGATCGCGCTGACCACCGACACCTCGATCCTGACCGCCATCGGCAACGACTACGGTTACGACTACACCTTTGCCCGCCAGATCGAAGCACTTGGCCAGGAAGGCGATGTGTTCGTGGCAATCTCCACCTCGGGCCGTTCGAAGAACATCATGCGCGCACTGGAGGCCTGCGAAGCCAAGGGTGTACGCGTCATCGGATTCACTGGCGAGCACGGCGGCGACATGAAGGATCGCTGCGACATCTGTTTCCGCGTGCCTTCCAACGAGACGCCGCGCATCCAGGAGGGGCATGAGTTCATCGGTCATCTGCTGTGTGCGCTGATCGAAAGCGAAATGTTCCCGCGCTGACATGGCTGCCGACGAGATCCTGATCCTGGCCGGCGGCTTCGGCACCCGGCTGCGCAGTGAAGTGCCCGACCTGCCCAAGCCGTTGGCCCCTGTGGCCGGGCGCCCGTTCCTGGCCTACCTGCTGGACCGCTACGCGGCCGCCGGCATGCGTCGTGCGATCCTGGCGACCGGCTATCTCGGTGATGTGGTGGAGCAGACCATCGGCGCCCGTTGGGCGGGTATGGACGTGGTGTACTCTCGCGAGGAGACCCCGCTTGGCACCGGCGGCGCGATCGCCGCCGCGGCACGGCTGGCGCAAGGTGATGGGCTGCACGTCTGCAACGGCGACACTTACCTCGAGTACGCGCCGGGTGCGCTGGAAGCGGCTGCACAGGGCTTGCCGATGTCGATCGCGCTTGCGCGGGTGGACGATGTCTCGCGTTATGGCACGGTGGATGTCGAGCAGGGCAGGGTGCTGCGCTTCCATGAGAAACGCCCGGGTGGTGCCGGCCTGATCAATGCCGGCAGCTACTTCCTCAGCGCGCATGCGCTGGCCAGCCTGCCCGGCGAAGCTGCTTTCTCGTTCGAGAAGCAGGTGCTGGAGCCGGCTGTAGCCGCTGGGCAGGTTGGTGCGCTGGTGGAGACTGCCGCGTTCATCGACATCGGCGTGCCGGAGGATTTCCATCGCGCACAGACGCTGTTTGGAGCAGCCTGATGACGGTGCTGCCAAACGTGCCGGGCTTCGTTGCCGGGCCGATCGCACGGCGGCCTGGCACGCCAGTGCTGTTCCTCGATCGGGACGGTGTGATCAACGTCAACCACGGCTATGTGCATACCGCGGAGCGCACCGAGTGGGTCGCCGGTATCCTGCCGCTGTTGGCCTATGCTGCGCGTTTGGGCTACCAGGTTGTGGTGGTGACCAACCAGGCCGGCATCGCACGTGGCTTCTACAGCGTCAATGACTTCACCGACTACACGCACTGGCAGCACGAGCAGTTGCTGCAGGCCGGCGCGCCGCTGCTGGGCACGTGGTTCTGCCCGCATCATCCGCAGGCCGGCCAGGGTGAATTCAAGATTGAATGCCTGTGCCGAAAGCCCCAACCGGGCATGTTGCTGAAGGCGATCGAGGAGTTTTCGATTGACCCGGCGCAGGCGGTATTCGTTGGCGACAAGATCTCGGATATGCAGGCGGGGGCGGCTGCTGGCATAGGAAAGCTGCTCCTGATCGCAGGCGACATCGGCAAGGGTGCTGCGCCGCAGCAGGCCATCATGGTGCCTGATCTCGCTGCGGTGCAGCGTCAACTGTAGCCGGTTATCCACAAAGTCCGCTGGATGCCGTAGCAGTCCTGTGCTGCTAGGATGCCTTCTCCATCCTTCCGGGAGAGGGCTGTGGCGCGCTTCAGATCTGTGTCGTCGACGGGTAACTGTCTGCTGTGCAATGAGCCGGCCACTGCCTTCAGGGTGGTTGATGGCGTGCAGTATCTTGAATGTGGCATCTGCGATTTCATATTCGCCGACCCGGCGCTGATAGCATCGATCGATGCTGGCGAATCTCCCCGGGAATACGACGAGGACTACTGGCGCTCCGAATTGCAGTCGGCACGTGACCGGTCTTTCGGGTCGTCGTTGGCAAGGTTGGGGGAGGCGTTGCTCTACTGCTCCATTCCCGTCCAGCGCTTCATCGATATCGGCACGGGACCGGGTTTTCTGCTCGATGCGGTGCAGCGCTACCTGCCGAAGAGTTCGCATTGCTTCTACGGCGTAGAGAAGTTTCCACCCGAGCCGGCGTACCGCTCTAGCCACGCGAATTACAGGTGCGGCGATCTGGCCGACATTGGGATGACGTTCGAATGTGGTATCTGCGTGGAAGTCGTTGAACATCTGACCCCGTCGATGGCGAGGTCGTTGGCGAGCTCCCTACGCAAGGTCGCGGCTCCGGGTGGGCTGTTTCTGTTCAATACCGGATTGACTGAGTATGTACGGACCGAGGATCCAGGCTACCTTGATCCGTTCCACAGGGGGCATATCACCTGCTGGTCGGAAAGCGCTGCGCGCCGACTGTTCGAGCCTCTGGGTTTCCGCGTGCTCCCGCTGCAGGGCAAGAGCTGGGCTTTCGTAGTCGAAGTCCTTTCCGACGACCCACGCCAGCAGGTTCCGCTGGCTGATCGCATCTGGTCGGCGCCGCAGGCCAACGTCGATCTTTTGACTGATGAGGACATGGGGACGGTCATGCACATCCTGGCCCGGGAGAGCGCTCGGGCTTACATCTAGTCCGTCCGGCCCCTTCTGCGGTGCTACCTCGAGGTCAGCCCCGGAGCGCGCGACCCACAGTGTGTCGCACTGTTACTATCTCGGTCCGGCTGCTGATGGCATCGCGGCGGAATGGCCATGTACGTGCCTGCTGTTACCCACGGATCCTGCCGGATCGTGGGCCGCGTGGTCGCGGCGTACAGGAAGCGAGGCCTTGCGGCGGTTTGAATCAATGGAGCAGTGTGTCGATGTTTAACAAGATCCTGGCTGTAAAGACGGTGGTGCGCCTGGTGGACCTGGCGGCCATCGCAGCGATGACGTTCGCGCTGTCCATCTACTTCTATCATCCCTATTACTTCGGCGACGAGATGTTCTCCTTCAACTTCGGAGAGCACAGCGGCAACACCCTGATGGGGGTTTTCACCGGGCTGAACAGCTACAAGCCACGCATCGTCATGAACTTCATCTGGGCGGTCATCGTCTCCCAGGATCTTCCGCGCTGGATGACCATGCTGGTCAATTGTGCGGCGTTGGCAGGATGTGCCGCGCTGGTCTACGGGATCGCGCGGGTGCATTTCAATGCTCGCCGAAGCGCTGCCCTGTTGGCTGCGGCGATGATGGTGGCGTGTCGTTTCAACATCATGCTGTACTTCGACTACGTTTCGGGAACGGTCGAGGCGCTCAGTCTCCTGTTCCTGCTGGCCGGTGTTGCCGTGTCCATGCCCGGTCTGGTGTTCCTGCAGCGCCAGCGCGCTTCCTGCCTGGCACTGGCGCTGCTGCTCTTCATCCTGGCGGTGTTCACCCATGAGCGCTACGCATTGGCACTGCTGGGCTTGTCCGGCGTGGCGGTGCTGCGCTGGTGGCCCATGCGTAGGTCCGTCGGCGCCCGGCCTCTGGTATTCGCCCTGGTCACTGCTGTTGCTCCGCTCGGCCTGTACATCGTTGCCGTGAAAGTGCTGTCCAACCAGCCGGTGGCGATGGGTACCTCTGGACAGACTGTCAGCGTATCGTTGGACACGGCGAAAGTGGCGGCCACCTACCTGGTCAACCTTTTCCTGGGTGGCAATCACGGCCCACAGTACTTCGTTGGCATGTTCAACCATGCGGCGCCCCGCTACATGTATCTCTTTGTGCCGCTGGCCTCAGTCTCCCTGTTGGCCTGGTGCCTGCCGTGGCTGCGCCCGCAGTGGCGTTCGACGACCTACTTCATGCCGATGCTGGCCTTCCTGGCCGCGATTGTCGGCCTGGTTGCGATTGCGAGCCTGCCCGGTTCAGCGCGGCAGGAGGCCCGCTGGATGTACCCGGCCATGGCGTTCCTGCTGCTGTTTGTCTTTGCCGGCTATCGGCACCGGGCACAGATCGTCATCCTGTCGGTACTGGCTGTCACCCAGTTGTTCTACCTGTTCTTCGGCAGTATGTGGTCGATTGCCAGCATCACCGGCGCGCGTCTGGCCGTATCCATCAGCGATTCGCTGAGTACCCTGCGCCAGGATGGAGACGGTGTGGTCGTAGCTGGGCCCGAGCCGGACATCAGCTGGGTGCTCGGTGAAGATGGCAAGGTCTATTGCCGCCTTAACCTGCCGAAGGGGCATTGCCTCTATCCGCGTGCCGAATTCAGCAAGGGTAATGTCAAGGAATTCAGCTATGGCCTTGTGGTGGGTGAGCCCAATCTGCGCGGTCGTCCGGGATTCAGCGTGATATCCGCTGAACAGGCCAAGCGTCTGATGGATCCTGCGGCGTTGCCAGCTCCTACCCATCAGCTGGGTGAGGGCAAGGAGTGGCCGGAATGGATGGGTATTCCGGATGAACGGGTAAGCAGCGAGGGATTGGAGCTCCGCGGACTGTCGGAAGTGACCCGTCGGCAGGCTGCTGAGGAACTTGATCGCCACATTGTCCTGTACACCGCCCAGTCTGCCGATGGGCAGCCCGGCAGGATGCGCCTGCAGATCAATTGGCATGGCGCGGACGGCGGGTTCATTTCGACCCAGATCGAAGTGGTGGATGTGGGACTGGTGCCCCGGTCCTATCCCCTGCTGGCCGTTGCCCCCAGCGGCGCGACCCATGCCTATGTCTATGCGACGCTGCCCGACGACCACTCGGGTAGGGTGCTGCTGCGCAACATCGGAGTGGCCAATCCTTGATCAGCTCCCTAAGGGGGCTATGTTAAGATTACAAAGCCAATGCCCTGCGCCTTGGGGGCGCGACAACCGATCCGAGGCTTGGGAGCATAGGTGGTGTGGAAAGTGGAGCAGGAGAAGATTGTTCGCCTCCTCAAATCCGAGAAGTTGCGATTCTTGATCGTGGGCGCGGGCAATACCGTGATCGGCTATGCCTGCTTCCTTCTGACGTTCGCACTCATGGATCCCTGGGCAGGCCCGGTCGCCATTCTTGTCGCCGCCTATCTGGTCGCACTTCCCATAGCCTTCGTCAATCAGCGGGTGTTCGTGTTCCGTTCACGGGCGCCCTGGGTACGCGAGTTCGGCCGGTTCCTGCTGGCCAACTCCACGATATTCGCAATCAATGTGGTAGCACTGCCGATCTGCATAAGGCTCTCTGAAGGTGACCCGCGCGTCGTCCAGGGAGTGTTCGTGATGGTTTCGACTGTCGCGAGCTATTTTGCTCACAAGTATTTCTCTTTTTCCCGGTGACCCGATGCGTCGTATTCCGTTGTTGATTCCGAGGATGCCGTCTGCGGACAAGGTGTATCCGTATCTCCGAAAGATTGACCAGAATCGGATTTACACCAATTACGGCCCTTTGAACGCCGAGTTCGAGCAGCGCCTGGCGACCGAACTCGGCCAGGGGCTTGAACCGGCCCATCTGACGACGGTCTCCAACTGCACCGTCGGCCTCGAGCTGGCCATCCAGGCACTTGCCTTGCGTGCAGGCGCGCGGGTCCTGTTGCCCTCGCTCACCTTCGTCGCCACGGTCACTGCGATTGTCAGGGTGGGGGCGACCCCGCTGTTCAGCGACATCGACCCTTCCGGCTGGTGCCTGACTCCGGCCATTGCCGAGGAGGCGCTGGCGCGGGGTGAGATCTTCGACCTGGTGATGCCGGTCAGTACATTCGGCAAGCAGCACGATGTCACCGCCTGGGATGACTTCAGCGCAAAGACCGGTATCCCGGTGCTGATCGACGCGGCAGGTGCCTTCGGGAACCAGCCGATCGGCCGCACGACGGACGTTGTGTTCAGCTTCCACGCGACGAAATCCATCGGCAGCGGTGAGGGCGGATTGATCGTGTCGTTCAATGCCGAGCGCATCCGGCGCATCCGTCAGTTGGCCAACTTCGGCATCGACGCCGCCCGTGGCGAGCTGATCGGACTGGGGACCAACGGCAAGCTCAGTGAGTATCACGCTGCAGTCGGGTTGGCGGCACTGGACGAGTGGCCCGACATTGTCGAGCAGCGGCGCGAGCTGCATGCCCGCTACCTGCGCAAGCTGCAGCAGGCCTGCCCGAGCGTGGGGCTGCAAGAAAAGGATCCCGATGGTATCTATCCGCTGCTTCCGGTGCTCCTGCCTGACGGTGTCGACGCGCTGGCCATCGGTGACGCATTGCGCGAGCAGGGTATCGATACCCGGCGGTGGTACTGCCCGCCGTTGCACGCGCATGGCGTGCTGGCCCATTTCGACCGCTCGGACTCGCTGGGTGTTACCGCTGCCATCGGCGACCGCATCCTCGGTCTGCCGTTCTTCGCCGGTATCACTGACGAGGAGATCGGCACCGTGGTCGATTCGCTCGCACGGGCGATTTCCACCGAGACCGCCGGAGTCGTCCAGTGAGCACGATCAGCTACGTCATTCCGGTCTATCACAATGAAGGTTCAATCGAGCTGACCTGGGCTGCGATCCGCGACCTGTTCGCCACCAGCCTGCCCGAACACGACTACGAGATCGTGTTCGTGAATGATGGCTCCAAGGATGGCTCCCATGCAGAGATGCTGCGTGTCAGTGCGCAGGATCCGCGCGTGCGATCGATCTCCTTCACCCGCAACTTCGGCCAGCTGTCGGCTACGTTGGCCGGCTTCGACGCCGCCAGCGGCGACGCGGTCATCAACATGTCCGCAGACATGCAGGATCCGGTCGAGTTGACCGCCGAGATGATCCGCAAGTGGGAACAGGGCAATGAAGTGGTCATCGCGCATCGTGCGGACCGTGAGGACAACTTCACTTCCTCGATGTTTTCCCGCATTGTCTACGGCATCCTGCGCATGTCCAACCCGAACATGCCGGCGGGCGGGTTCGATTTCACCCTGATGAGCCGCCGTGCGCTGACGCTCTTCATGAGCATGAAGGGGCGCCATCGTTTCTTCCAGGGTGACGTGCTCTGGGCCGGCTTCCCGACCGCCTACATTCCGTACGTGCGGCGCAAGCGCGAGATCGGCAAGTCGCAGTACAACTTCAGCAAGAAGCTGAAACTGGCCTTCGATTTCATCATCGACGGTTCCTATCTTCCGATCCGTCTCATGTCCTTGTCCGGCACCGTGCTGGCCATGCTGGGGCTTTGCTATGCCGTCGTGATCGCGGTTTCGCGCCTGTTCGACCTGACGCCGTTCTCGGGCTGGGCGCCGATCATGGTGGCGATCCTGGTGGTGGGCGGCATGATCATGTTGATGCTGGGTGTCATCGGCGAATACCTGTGGCGGATTCTCGACGAGATCCGTGCCAAGCCGATGTACATCGTCCGAGAAGATACAGCTGAAAAGGCTGCCATTTCCAAGAATGAGGTGGAGTAACACTGATGAGTAATAACGACGAGCGACTGGTATCGGTCTATTCGGCCGCCCTGAACATCGACGCTTCCCGCGTGGTCGATGGCCTGCTTTACAACAGCATTCCGGAATGGGATTCGATTGCCCACATGCTGCTGGTTTCGCAGCTTGAGAATGAGTTCGATGTCATGTTCGACACTGATGACATCATCGATATGAGCTCGGTCGCCAAGGCCAAGGAAATCCTGGCGAAGCACGGCGTCGAGTTCTGATATGGCCGGTTTGCTGGAAGGAAAGGTTGCCCTTATCACGGGGGCGTCCCGCGGCATCGGAGAGGCAACGGTTCGTGCCTACCTGCAGCAGGGCGCACACGTTGTGGCGACTGCCAGGGACACCGCCGCTCTGCAGCCGCTGCTCGACAGCGTGCGCACGAGCATGCCTGAGGCACGGCTGGAGGCGGTTCCGCTTGACGTGACCGATCCGGTTTCCGTGCGTGATGCTTTCCAGTCCGTGTTCAAGCAGCACCGGCGGCTGGACGTGCTCGTTTCGAACGCGGGCGTCCTGCAGGATGCCCTTATCGGCATGGTCACGCCCGAGCAGATCCAGCAGGTATTCTCGGTCAACACCTATGGCGTCCTGTACTGTGCTCAGTATGCGAGCCGACTGATGGCACGCAACGGTGGTGGCTCGATCATCAATCTTGCATCCATCATCGGCGTGAACGGCAACGTTGGCCAGGCGGTCTACGGTGGCAGCAAAGCGGCCGTGGTCGGCATCACCCTGTCGCTCTCCAAGGAGCTCGCGCCGAACAACATCCGCGTCAATGCGATCGCGCCAGGATTCATCGACACGGACATGGCGCGCTCCATCGGTTCGGAGAAATATGCCGAACGCGTTGCGTCCATCGCCATGGACCGGGTGGGTGCGCCGGCAGAAGTGGCCAACGTGGCAGTCTTCCTCGGATCGGATCTGGCGTCCTACGTGACCGGTCAGGTGATCGGGGTCGACGGCGGGATGCTGATCTGATGTTCGCCCGTGTACTGGAGCAGCACGGCGACCAGATTGCCGTGATCCTTCCCGGCGGAGAGTCACTGGCATACCGCGAACTGGCCGCGCGCGCGGACGCTGCGTGGGCTGCTGTCGATCCGGCCTGGGGCGTCATCGCCCTCGAATGCGCCAATACGCTGGACAACCTGCTGGCCTATCTGGGCGCGCTGCGTGCAGGGCAGCCCGTACTGCTGCTGGATGCCTCGTTGAACGACACACTGCGCGAGCAGGTCATTGATCATTACAGCATCAGCCACGTGCGCCGTCCTGATGGCCAGTGGCATGCAACTGGCAGGCGCGCGGCCGCCGTTTCTGCTGAACTGGCAGTCCTGCTGCCGACATCGGGTAGCACGGGATCGTCAAAGCTGGTGCGTCTTTCTGCAGGAAACCTACAGGCCAACGCCCAGTCGATCCAGGATTACCTGGGGATCGACAGCGCGCAGCGGGCAATCACCTCGTTGCCCATGCATTACTCCTACGGTCTGTCGGTGATCAACAGTCACCTGCTGGCCGGTGCGACGTTGCTGCTGACTGCCGAATCCGTGGTTTCCAGGTCATTCTGGGACTTTTTCCGGCAGCACGAAGCGACGAGTCTCTCCGGTGTTCCGACCCACTACGAGATGCTGAAGCAGTTCCGCTTCGAGCGCATGTCGCTGCCTTCACTGCAGACCCTGACGCAGGCGGGAGGCCGCTTGGCCGAGTCGACCATCGAGTGGTTCCACAACTTGGCCGAGCAGCGCGGCCAGCGCTTCTTCGTGATGTACGGTCAGACCGAGGCCACAGCCCGGATTGCCTATGTCCCCCATGACGTGTTGGCCAGCAAGATCGGGTCGGTTGGTGTTGCCATTCCAGGCGGAATGCTATCGTTGGTGGACGAGCAGGGGCGGGTCATCGAGCGGGCCGGCGAGGTGGGTGAGCTGCGCTATCGCGGCGCGAACGTGATGCTGGGGTACGCCGAGGGTCCTGGCGATCTGGCGTTGGGCGACATCCAGCAGGGTGTGCTAAGTACGGGTGACCTGGCGCGTTTTGACGACGACGGGTACTACTACGTGGTTGGCCGCTTGAAGCGGATGATCAAGGTATTCGGCAACCGCTTCGGCCTGGACGAGATGGAGTCCACGCTACGAGCCGATGGCTGGGATGTGGTCATGACCGGACGCGACGACCTTGTTGTCGCGATCCTTGTCCGGCCCGAGGATGATGCCTGCGAGCGTCTGAGGCAGGACATCGCAGCGCGCTACAAGCTGAATCCAATCGCGGTGAGGGTGCTGCCGGTCGACGCCATTCCGCTGTCCTCGTCGGGCAAGATTCTGTATGCAGATCTCCTTCAACAGGCTGAGGCAGGCCAAGGGGCAGCCCGTGCAACGTGATTACTTCGACCTGCCTGTCTATGGCATCGGGGCTGCCGAGAAGGAAGTCCTGCTCAAGCAGCTGCTGAGCAGCTTGACCGTGCATCATGCCGAGCACTGCGCGCCCTATGCGCGCGTCCTGCAGGCCCACGGGCATGCGCCTGGCTCGGAACAAAGCGTCGACCAGGTTCCTTTCCTGCCCGTACGCCTGTTCAAGGAGTTCGAGCTCAGCTCGACACCGGCCGATCAGCGCTTCAAGGTCCTCACCTCGTCGGGCACGACGTCGCAGACCGTCTCCAGAATCATCCTTGATCGCGATACGGCGGCTGCGCAGACGCGTGCGTTGGTGCTGATCATGCAACAGTTCCTCGGCAAGGCCCGCTTGCCGATGCTGATCATCGATCATCCCGGTGTGGTGAAGGACCGCGCCAATTTTTCCGCGCGTGGCGCTGGCATTCTTGGCCTGTCCAACTTTGGGCGTGACCATACCTATGCGTTGAACGACGATATGTCGATCAATCTCGAGGCAGTGAATGCGTTCCTGGAGCGGCATGCTGGCCAGCGCGTGTTCCTGTTCGGCTTCACCTTCATGGTCTGGAAGTACTTTGTCCAGGCGTTGAAGGGGCGCAGTGATGTGCCGCGGTTCAGTGATGCCGTACTCATCCACAGTGGTGGCTGGAAAAAACTGCAGGATGAGGCGGTAAGCAATGAAGAGTTCAAGCGGTCACTGGCCGAGGGTTTCAATATCGGCGCTGTGCACAATTTCTACGGCATGGTCGAACAGGTTGGTTCGATCTTCGTCGAGTGCGAGCACGGCCGGCTGCACTGTCCTGCCTTTGCTGATGTGAGGATCCGTGCACCGAGCACGTGGGAGCCACTGCCGGCGAACATGCCGGGCATTATCCAGGTGCTGTCGGTGTTGCCTACCAGTTATCCGGGCCATAGCCTGCTGACCGAGGACATCGGCGAGTGGACCGGCGTGGACGATTGTCCGTGTGGCCGCTTGGGCCGCACGTTCCGCGTGCATGGCCGGGTGGCGCGCGCGGAACTGCGTGGTTGCAGCGATACCCATGCTGCCGATGCAGCAACCGCCCCCCTTTGATGCACGCCCATGAGTAATTACGAGTCCCTTATCGCAACGGCCCCTGACCTGGACGTCCTAGCCGAGGCCCCCCCCCTTGCCGCGTTCGCCGAGCCCTCGGTGGCATTCGTCGATGCTCTGTCCGCAGAGCTGTTCCGCATGCCCGAGGCACGGAGTTATCCCGAGCTGAGCGCGCTGGCATTCTGGATGCGGCGCTCGAGCATCGTGCGGCTGAAGGAAGCTCATGGTCGCCGTCACGACGGCCATCTGTCAGTGGCACGCGGAACGGTTCTGCATTTCGCGCCTTCCAACGTGGACACGATCTTTGTCTACTCGTGGTTCATTTCGCTCTTGTGTGGCAACCGCAACATCGTCAGGTTGTCGACGAAGGCATCAGTGCAGACCGACCTGCTGGTTGCTGCAATCGGCCGGGTGAGCGCGCGTCCCGAGCATGCCGAGATTGCCAGGCGCAGCCTGGTAGTGCGCTACGCAGCTGACGCCCGCACCACTGCATTGTTGTCCGCTCACTGCGATACCCGTGTTATCTGGGGCGGCGATGCGACAGTTGCAGCGATCCGTCAGGTGCCCTTGCCACCGACTGCGACCGAGATTGCATTTGCAAACAAGTTCTCGCTCGGTCTCTTCGATGCGGCCGGCTGGATATTCGCCTCGCCCGAGCAGAAGGCGCGCTGGATCGATGGGTTCTTCAACGATGCCTACTGGTTCGATCAGATGGCCTGTTCGTCGCCGCGGCTGATTCTCTGGATCGGAAGCCCGGAGCAGGTGGATCAGGCACGGGACGGCTTCTGGCCCGCACTGGAACAGAAGGTGCGAGAAAAGGGTGTTTCCTTCGGCGACGTCGACTATGTGAACAAGCGAATCGCGCAGGATGTGCTTTCCATCGAGGCCGATGTCAGCATTCCGGCGGCAAGCGGCAACGATGTTGCGCGCCTTTGGCTTGAGGTTCCGGCATTGCATGCCGATGCACACTGCGGTGCGGGGCTCTTCTTCGAGTCTCGTATTGCGCATCTGGATGCGCTTCGTCCACTGCTTTCCCGCAAGGTTCAAACGGTTTCCTACCTCGGTATGCCATCGGATCAGCTGCGGTCCTTCGTGCAGCAGATGCCGTTGGCCGGTGTTGACCGCTTTGTTCCGGTGGGAAGTGCGCTTGATTTCAGCAGTGTCTGGGACGGTTTCGATCTGATGACCGTGTTCACGCGCGAAATCACGGTTGCCTGATCGAAGTTGTACGTTCAAAACGGAGAAGACGGATGCCATTGATTAATGATCGTGCCATCGATTCGGTGGTGATTGCCGGGGCCGGTGGCTTCGGCATGGAAGTCTTCGATTACCTCAGCGCAGACGCCCGCGGTGGCGGGCCGACGATCTCCGGATTCATCGATGACGGTGCAGATAATCCGATTCCTGCCCAGCTTGGTTCGACCCACCTTGGGGCAATCGGCGACTATCGGCCCGTAGAACGCGAGGCTGTGGTCGTTGCGGTTGGCTCGGTGAAGGGACGTCGACTCATCCTGTCACGTCTCTGGGAGATGGGGGTGTACGCTCCCCCGTTCGTGTCGGCCAACACGGTGATCTCTCCGAATGCGCAGTTCGGCGATGGTGTACTGGTGTGTCCCTTCAGCGTGATCAACCGCAATGCGGTGCTGGGCCGGGGAGCGGCGGTGAACGTGCACTGCAGTGTGGGCCACGGTGCCCATGTCGGGGAGTTCAGCATCCTTTCTCCCTACGCTGCGCTCAATGGCGATGCGTCGATCGGCGACGATTGCTTCCTGGGCACCCGCGCGACGATCTATCCCAGGACCCGTTTGGGAGTCGGGTGCATTGTCGACAGCCATACAGGTGTGCGCGCAAGTGCAGGTGATCGCCAGATGGTCTCCGCGCGCGGAACCTACCAGGTGATCGCGCTCCGGACCTGACGATCCGGAGCACGATCGGAGCGGATCAAGCCAGCGCAGCTTCCAGCTCCGGCAGGATCGCAAACAGATCCCCCACCAGACCAATATCGGCAATCTCAAAGATCGGCGAATCCGGATCCTTGTTGATCGCCACGATCGTGCCTGCATCCTTGATGCCGGTCAGGTGCTGGATGGCACCGCTGATACCCACGGCCACGTACAGTTCCGGCGCGATGATCTTGCCGGTCTGGCCGACCTGCAGGTCGCTGGGCACGTAGCCGGCATCGACCGCAGCGCGCGAGGCACCGACGGCGGCACCGAGCTTGTCAGCCAGCTGGAAGATGACCTTGAAGTTCTCTTCCGAACCGACACCACGGCCGCCGGAGACCACGCGCTTGGCGCTCTGCAGGTCAGGGCGGTCGCTGGCACCCGCGGCGAGGCCGACGAAGCGGGTGTGGGTCGGCAGGGCAGCATCGACGCTGGCCGCTTCGACGACGGCGCTACCGCCCTGGGCGGCTTCCGGCCACGACGCGGCACGCACGGTGGCGACCACGATCTGGTCGGCCGGGACTTCCACGGTGATGATCGCGTTGCCGGCGTAGATCGGGCGCTTGAAGGTATGGCTGCCTTCAACGGTCATCAGGTCGGAGACCTGGTTGACGCCCAGCAGCGCGGCCACGCACGGCATCAGGTCCTTGCCGAAGGTGGTCGACGGGCCGAACACGTGAGTGTAACCCTTGGCCAGCTGCGCGATCTGCGGCGCCAGCACTTGGGCGATGGCCTGCGCGTTGGCGGCGTTGGCCACGGTCAGGACCTTGGCGACGCCACTGATCTTCGCGGCCTCGGCGGCAACGGCGGCCGGGTCGGCGGCCAGCACCAGCACGTCGATGCTGGCACCGCTGATGGCGGCAGCAGCGCTGACGGTTTTGGCGGTGGCGGCGTTGAGCTTGCCGTCGTGGTGTTCGGCGATGACGAGAATCTTGCTCATTACAGCAGCCCCTTCTGCTTGAGTGCGGCCACCAGTTCGGCCGCGTCCTTGACCATCACACCCTTGCTGCGCTTGGACGGTGCAGCGTATTGGGTGGTCTTGAAGGTATCGGCGGCTTCAACGCCGAGGTCGGCCAGCTGCAGGGTCTCCAGCGGCTTGGCCTTGGCCTTCATGATGTCCGGCAGCTTGATGAAGCGCGGCTCGTTCAGGCGCAGGTCGGTGGTGACCACCGCCGGCAGATCGACTTCCAGCGTTTCCAGGCCGGCGTCGACTTCGCGGGTCACCGTGGCCTTGCCGTCGGCAATGTCCAGCTTGCTGGCGAAGGTCGCCTGCGGGCGGCCCCACAGCATGGCCAGCATCTGGCCGGTCTGGTTGGCGTCGTCGTCGATGGCCTGCTTGCCCAGGATCACCAGGTCCGGCTGTTCCTTCTCGATCAGCTTGAGCAGGGTCCGTGCGGCGGTCAGCGGCTGGATGGCCTGGTCGGTGACCACATGGATGGCGCGGTTGGCGCCCATGGCCAGGCCGTTGCGCAGGTGCGCCTGGGCATCGGCCGGAGCAATGGTGGCGACCACGACTTCGCTGGCGATGCCCTTGTCGCGCAGGCGCAGGGCTTCTTCCAGGGCGATTTCGTCGAAGGGGTTGGGGGACAGCTTGACGCCGTCGGTGACCACGCCGGAACCGTCCGGCTTGACCTGAATGCGGACGTTGTAGTCCACCACGCGCTTGTACGCGACGAGGATTTTCATCTGGTACGGGGTCCTTCAATAACGGAGAGAAAGTCCGGTCCTCGCACAGCAACCGGTTCGGGGGTGGGATCCCGATTCTAGCTGGCTTGGGACGACCATGCGAATGCGTATGGTTATGCTGCGCTGCGGCATGGCTCGCGTGAATCCAGTGCGTCGTTCACGTCACGCAGGCAGTCGTGAAGACGAACCACATGTATCCTGTGCTGCTGTGCTGGGGTGCTTCATGGCACCCCTTGGATGAATTTCGATCAGGAGAACAGGTAGTGCCCACATGGCTTGTCACCGGCGGTGCCGGATTCATTGGCGGTAACTTTGTTCTCGAAGCGGTCGCCCGTGGCATCAAGGTCGTCAATCTCGACGCCCTGACCTATGCCGGCAATCTGAAGACCCTGTCCAGCCTGGACGGCAACCCGAACCACGTGTTCGTGCAGGGTGACATCGGCGACAGCGCCCTGGTCACCCGCCTGCTGGCCGAACACCAGCCCGACGCCGTACTGAATTTCGCCGCTGAGAGCCACGTGGACCGTTCCATCGACGGCCCGGGCGCTTTCATCCAGACCAACGTGGTGGGCACCCTGGGCCTGCTGGAAGCGGTCCGTGACTACTGGAAGGCGCTGCCGGCCGAACAGGGAGCGGCCTTCCGCTTCCTGCACGTGTCCACCGACGAGGTTTACGGCACCTTGGGCGAGACCGGCAAGTTCAGCGAAACCACCCCGTATGCCCCGAATTCGCCGTACTCGGCGTCGAAGGCCGCTTCGGACCACCTGGTGCGTGCGTTCCACCACACCTACGGGCTGCCGGTGCTGACCACCAACTGCTCCAACAACTACGGCCCGTATCACTTCCCGGAGAAGCTGATCCCGCTGGTGATCGCCAAGGCGCTGGCCGGCGAGCCGCTGCCGGTGTACGGCGATGGCAAGCAGGTGCGCGACTGGCTGTTCGTTTCCGACCACTGTGAGGCGATCCGCACCGTGCTGGCCAAGGGCAAGGTCGGCGAGACCTACAACGTCGGCGGCAATTCGGAAAAGCAGAACATCGAAGTGGTGCAGGCGATCTGCGCCCTGCTGGACCAGCGCCGCCCGCGCGCGGATGGCCAGCCGCGCAGCAGCCAGATCACCTATGTCACCGACCGCCCCGGCCATGATCGCCGCTATGCGATCGATGCGTCCAAGCTGAAGAACGATCTGGGCTGGGAACCGGCCTACACCTTCGAGCAGGGCATCGCCTTTACCGTCGACTGGTACCTGGACAACCAGGACTGGGTCAACGGCGTGCTGGACGGCAGCTACCGTCTGCAGCGCATCGGCACTGCGGCCTGAACCCTGGAGACGACATGACGCAGCGTAAAGGCATCATCCTCGCCGGCGGCTCCGGCACCCGGCTGTATCCGATCACCAAGGGCGTCAGCAAGCAGCTGCTGCCGGTGTACGACAAGCCGATGATCTACTATCCGCTCAGCGTGCTGATGCTGGCGGGCATCCGCGAAGTTCTGATCATCAACACCCCGCACGAGCAGGCGCTGTTCCAGCAGCTGCTGGGCGACGGCTCGCAGTGGGGTATGGACATCCAGTACGCGGTGCAGCCGAGTCCGGACGGCCTGGCCCAGGCCTACCTGATCGGCCGCGACTTCGTCGCCGGCAAGCCGAGCTGCTTGGTGCTGGGCGACAACATCTTCCACGGCCACGGCCTGCGCGAAGTGCTCAAGCGCGCCGACGAACGCGTGGATGGCTCGACCGTGTTCGGCTACTGGGTCAATGATCCGGAACGTTACGGCGTGGCCGAGTTCGACCAGAGCGGCAAGGTGATCGACCTGGTCGAGAAACCGGAAAAGCCGCGCTCCAATTATGCGGTGACCGGTCTGTACTTCTATGACGGCAACGCCAGCGATTACGCAGCCGAACTGAAGCCGTCGCCGCGTGGCGAACTGGAGATCACTGATCTCAACAAGCGCTACCTGGCCGAAGGCAACCTGCACCTGGAGGCGCTCGGCCGTGGCTATGCGTGGCTGGATACCGGTACCCACCAGTCGCTGCTGGAAGCATCCAACTTCATCGAGACCATCCAGACCCGCCAGGGCCTGCAGGTCTGCTGTCCCGAGGAAATCGCGTTCGGCAAGGGCTGGATCAACGCCGAGCAGCTCGAAGCACTGGCTGCGCCGCTGATCAAGAATGGCTATGGCCAGTACCTGCATACGCTCGCGCAGCGCGGAGTCGTTCCGTGAAGGTGATCGAGACTTCACTGCCGGGGTGCCGGGTGATCGAACCGGCGGTATTCGGTGACGAGCGCGGGTTCTTCTTCGAGACCTGGAATGCCGAGCGCTTTGCCGCACTGGGTTTGCCTGATCGCTTCGTGCAGAGCAATGTCTCAACGTCGGCCAAGGGCGTGCTGCGTGGCCTGCATTTCCAGTGGCCGCGGCCGCAGGGCAAGCTGGTCAGCGTGCTGGAAGGCGAGGTCTACGACGTCGCCGTCGACATCCGCCGCGGCTCGCCTACCTTCGGTCGTTGGGAGGCGGTGGTACTGAGTGCTGAAAACAGGAAGCAGTTCTGGATTCCGGAAGGCTTCGCCCATGGATTCGCTGTGCTGTCCGAGCGCGCACTGTTCAGCTACCTGTGCACGGATGTCTACGTAAAGGAAGCCGACGCCGGCATCCGCTGGAACGATGCCGACATCGCAATTGACTGGCCGATCAGTGCACCGACCTTGTCGGCGAAAGACGAGAACGCGCCATTCCTGAAGGACATTGCTGAAGACCGCCTGCCGGTCTACGTGCCATGACCGTGCTGGTGTTCGGTGGCAACGGCCAGGTCGGCCAGGAGCTGCTGCGCGCGCTGGTGCCGCTGGGCAAGGTGGTCGCGACTACCCGCAGCGGCCAGCTGCCGGACGGCAGTGCATGCGAAACGGCCGACTTCGGCCAGCCCGACAGCCTGCCGGCACTGCTGGATCGCGTGCAGCCGTCGCTGGTGGTCAATGCGGCCGCCTACACCGCCGTTGACCGCGCAGAGCAGGACGCTGATGCGGCCTTCGCTGCCAACGCGCAGGCGCCGGGCGCAATCGCGCGCTGGTGCGCGGCCCACGGCGTGCCGTTCGTACACTATTCGACCGACTACGTGTTCGATGGCCAGGGCAGCGCGCCCTATCGCGAGGACGAGCCGACCGCACCGCTGGGCGTGTATGGCACCAGCAAGCGCGATGGCGAGGACGCGGTGCGTGCGGCCGGTGGCCGCCATCTGATTTTCCGCACGGCGTGGGTGTATGCCTCGCACGGCGCGAATTTCCTGCGCACCATGCTGCGCGTCGGGGCCGAGCGCGATGCGTTGCGGGTGGTGGCCGACCAGGTCGGCACGCCGACGCCTGCCGCGCTGATCGCCGATGTCAGCCTGCAGGCGTTGCAGCATCCCGGGCAGCTGTCCGGGACCTGGCACCTGACCGCCAGCGGCCAGACCAGCTGGCATGGTTTTGCCGAGGCGATCTTCGCCGAAGCGTTGGCTACCGGCGTGTTGGCCAAGGTGCCGACGGTCGAGGCGATTCCCAGCTCCGAGTATCCGACCCCGGCCAAGCGTCCAGCCTGGTCGGTGCTGGACAACCGCAAGCTGCAGCAGGATTTCGGCATCGTGCTGCCAACCTGGCAGGACGGCCTGAAGCGGGTGATGGCGGAGCTGGCCTGATGGCCGTAGCGCCGGGCCATGCCCGGCGATGCCGCGCGGCCGGGCCGATCAGGAACGGGTCAGAGCCCGCTGCGCAGCAACGGGATCCGACCCCGGGCAAACCTCAACTGCGCCCGTAGGTATCCTCGAAGCGCACGATGTCATCCTCGCCGAGGTAGCTGCCGGACTGCACTTCGATCAGTTCCAGCGGCAGCTTGCCCGGGTTGCGCAGGCGGTGGGTCACGCCCAGCGGAATGTAGGTGCTCTGGTTCTCGCTGAGCAGGATCACTTCATCGCCACGGGTCACCTCGGCGGTGCCGCTGACCACGATCCAGTGCTCGGCGCGATGGTGGTGCATCTGCAGGCTGAGCGTGCCACCGGGCTTGACCGTGATGCGCTTGACCTGGAAGCGCTCGCCGTTGTCGATCGAATCGTAGGCGCCCCACGGGCGATAGACCTTGCGATGCCAGGTGGCCTCGCTGCGGCCCTTGGCCTTCAGCTGTGCCACCACGGTCTTGACCTCCTGCATGCGGTCGGCTTTGCCGACCAGTACGGCATCGTCGGTCTCGACCACGATCACGTCATCGAGGCCGACCATGGCCACCAGGCGCTGGCCGTAGGCATAGGTATTGCGGCAGTCGATGGCGATCACGTCGCCCTGGTGGGCATTGCCGTCGCCGTCCTGCTGCGAGACATCGCGCAGCGCAGTCCACGAACCGACATCGTTCCAGCCCGCATCCAGTGGAATCACCACCGCATCGGCGGTCTTCTCCATCACCGCGTAGTCGATCGAATCGGACGGAACGGCAGTGAAGGCGTCCTTGTCCAGGCGGGTGAAGTCGGCGTCGCGGCGGGCCTGCTGCCAGGCCTGGCGGCTGCCAGCCAGCATCGCGGGCTGGAAGCGTTCCAGCTCCTGCAGGTAGCGCGAGGCCTTGAACAGGAACATGCCACTGTTCCAATAATACTGGCCGCTGCTGACGTAGCCGGTCGCGGTGTCCAGGTCGGGCTTCTCGACGAAGCGCTCGACCGCACGCAGGCCCTGGCCATCGGCGGCCTTGATGTAGCCGTAGCCGGTTTCCGGTCCGGTCGGCACGATGCCGAAGGTGACCAGCTTGCCGGCCTCGGCAGCGCCGGCCGCCGCCTGCACGGCGCTGCGAAATGCGGTCTCGTTGGTGATCACGTGGTCGGACGGCAGCACCAGCAGCAGGGCGTCGGCACCGTCGCGGGTGGCTTCCAGCGCGGCCACTGCGATCGCAGGGGCCGTGTTGCGACCGATCGGCTCCAGGATGATCGCGGCCGGCTCGGCCCCAACCTGCTGCAGCTGCTCGGCGGCGACGAAGCGATGCTCTTCGTTGGCGATCACCAGCGGTCCGCGCGCGGCGATCGGCGCCACGCGCTTCCAGGTGGCCTGCAGCATCGTCAGTTCGCCCGCCAAGGGCAGGAACTGCTTCGGATACGCCTCGCGCGAAAGCGGCCACAGGCGGGTACCGGATCCACCGGACAGGATGACGGGCTGGATGCTGCTCATGCGTTCCTCGGTTACTGCTGGATCAGGCGGGAGATGTCGTCGGTGCGCGCCTGCATCAGCGCGGCATCGCCCCGGGCTTCAACATTCAGGCGCAGCAGCGGCTCGGTGTTGGAGCTGCGCAGGTTGAAGCGCCAGTCGCCGAAGTCGGCACTGATGCCATCGGTGTGGTCCAGCGTGGGCGACTGCGCCGCGAAATGCTCCATCACGCGCGTGACGGCGGCCTTGGCATCGGCCACCTTGAAGTTGATCTCGCCACTGCACGGATAGGCAGCCATGCGGTCTTCGACCCAGTCGGCCAGCGAGCGCCCGCTTTCGGAAACCAGCTGGGCGATCAACAGCCACGGGATCATGCCCGAGTCGGCATAGGCGAACTCGCGGAAATAGTGGTGGGCGCTCATCTCGCCGCCGTACACCGCGTCTTCGGCGCGCATCTTTTCCTTGATGAAGGCGTGGCCGCTCTTGCACTGCACCGGTACGCCGCCGGCCTGTTCGACCATGTCCACGGTGTTCCAGACCAGGCGCGGGTCGTGCACGACCTTGCCGCCGGGGTTGCGCGCCAGGATTGCCTTGGCCAGCAGGCCGACCAGATAGTAGCCCTCGATGAAGCGGCCGGTGTGGTCGAAGAAGAAGCAACGGTCGAAGTCACCATCCCAGGCAATGCCGAAATCGGCGCCGTGTTCGCGCACCGCGTCGGCAGTGGCGGCGCGGTTCTCCGGCAGCAGCGGGTTGGGAATGCCGTTGGGGAAGCTGCCGTCCGGTTCGTGGCAGATGCGGATGAATTCGAACGGCAGGTGCGGTGCCAGCAGGTCGACGATGGCACCGGCGCCGCCGTTGCCGGCGTTGACCACCAGCTTCAGAGGGCGCAGCTTGCCAGCATCGACATAGCTCAGCAGATGCTGGATATACGCGCTCTTGTCGTGCCGCGCGCTCTGCGCGGCACGCGGCGGTTGCGCCTCGGACGTGTCGGCGGCGACCGCATCGGAAATCGCGAACAGGCCGGTATCGGAGCTGATCGGCCGCGCGTTCTCCTTGACCAGCTTCATGCCGTTGTAGTCCATCGGGTTGTGGCTGGCGGTGACCATCACGCCGCCGGCCGCGCCCAGATGGTCGGTCTGGAAATAGACTTCTTCCGTGCCGCACAGTCCGATGTCGATCACCTCGCGCCCGGTACCGCGCAGGCCTGCGGCCAATGCATCCTGCAGCGCGGGGCTGGTCAGGCGCACATCATGACCCAGTACCACCGGGCCCGGCGCAAGCTGCGCCGCCAGCGCCACGCCGATGCGGCGGGCCAGATCTTCGTTCAGTTCTTCCGGCACGCGGCCGCGGATGTCATAGGCCTTGAAGGCGGGCAGGGGCATTGATCGGATCCTGGATGAGGTCAGCGCCGTAGTTTACGGCCACGGATGTGTGGGAACCGTTTTCCGGAAACGACGCCCCGGGAGCAGTCATCGGAACGACAGGTACTTGTGGCCGAAGTAGCTGGACACCACCGGCACCGCCACACCTACCACGTGGGCGATTTCCAGGCGCAGCAGGTCCACGCCCAGCCATGGCAGCAGGTGGTAGGCCAGGACGGTGGAAACCAGCCAGGTCTGGGCCACCGCGAACAGGTTGACCAGCACGAAGTAGAACGCCGAGTGGTGCAGGGGGCGGGTACTGCCGGAAAACACCAACCAGCGGGTCAGCACGAAGGCGGTAACCATGCCGGTGATGTAGGCGGCGATGATCGCCGGGGTGAACGGCATCCAGTGGCTGTACAGCATGCGCGACAGGATGTTGGCCAGCGCAGCGATGCCGCCGGCCAGCAGGAACAGCAGAAACGGGCGGGACAGGGTCACGCCACCGCCTCGCGGGCCATGGCGCGTCCGAAGCCGATGCTCTCGGAGATGCCACGGTCTTCGGGGTAGTAGTGCGAGGTATCGGCCACCCACAGTCCTTCCACCGGCAGCCGGCGCGGCGGCAGCCGGTCCAGGAAGCCCGGCTCGCAGATCGGCTGCGCGTGGCGGTAGCGGCTGACCCGCACGTCGATGAAGTCATCCGCGCCCAACTGCGGATTGATCATGCACAGGTAGCGGCGGACCTTGTCGGCGAACACGTCGTCGCTGTCGCCATAACGCTCGTGCTCGCCGGGCATGTAGAACGGCACGTAGACGATATGGGCATCCATCGGGCGCAGGTTGGTGTACTCGACGATGCCGGGGATGTCCATGTCCGGGTCGTTGGTATTGACCCAGAAGTTGGCCGAGACCGGCCTGCGCAGCTTGGCGATCACGCAGACCACCGCAATGTTGTTCAAGGCGCGGAACTTCGCCAGGATGGACGCCGGCAGGTCCGGCGCCAGGCGTGGCACGAACGGCAGCGGAACCGTGGAAATGACCTTGTCGAAGGCCAGGTGCTCGCCGCCGACCTGGACGCCGCGCACGCGGCCTTCCTCGATCACGATGCGTTGCACCGGGCTGGACAGCCGCACCTCGCCACCATGGCGCTGGATGTCCGCATGCAGGGCATCGAGCAGGGTGGATGAACCGCCTTCCAGATACCCGAGCTTTTCGCGCATCAGGCTGTAACGGGAGCGCCCGATGCGCCGGATCCGGCTCCAGATCCAGGCCGCGGACAGGTTGCCGGCATAGTCGTAGAACTTGTAGTCGAACAACCGGCGCCACAGCGTTTCGTAGGCTTCGGCGCCAACCCAGCGGCGGATCCAGGAGGAGGCTTCAACGTGGTCCAGCGGGCGCCAGTCGTTGCGACGCGTGCACAGGAAAGCATGCAGGCCGTAACGGATCTTCGCCATCATCCCCAGGCCCCTGAAGCGCAGCAGGGCAATCGGATTGCCCCATGGCTGCAGGCGCTTGCCGAACCAGTAGCCCATGCGGGTCTCGGTCCAGCGCATGCGTTCGCCCAGCCCCAGCTCGTCGAGCACAGTCAGGAAATCGTGATCGGAGGTGCAATGGAAATGGTAGTAGCGTTCGATCGGCATGCCGCCGAAGTCGAAGCTCGCGGTCATTCCGCCAACGCGGTCATCGGCTTCGAATACCACGGGCTGATGGCCGTCGCGGGCCAGCTGGTAGGCCACGGCAAGGCCCATCGGGCCGGCGCCGAGAACGGCGATACGCTCGCTCATGATCAGAACTCCAGGGCGATGTCGCCGTACTCGGGGTCGTTGAAGGTGGCGTCGATGGCCTGCGCGAAGGGCGTCGGCCGTACATTGAAGATCGAAGGCCAGTCGATGACTTCGAACTCATCATGGGCCACCAGCGCCTGCAGCTGCGCCGCGGTGAACGGTGGGTCGCGGTCGAACAGCGCCCAGGTCCTCAGCAGCAGGTGGAACAGGCGGTAGGGGATGTGCAGCAGCAGGGTGCGGGCACGCGTGCTGCGCTTGATCTGGCGGATGATGTCGATGTAATCGACCTTCTCCAGGCCGGTGATGTTGTAGCGCTGATCAGCAATGCGCGAGCGCAGGCAGCTGGCGATGATGGTGGCGAAATCGCCGGCATATAGTGGCTGGCGCATGTAGCGACCATCGCCGGGAATCGGGAATACCGGAACCCTGCGCATGAAGCGCGACAGCCATCCCAGGTGCTTGCGGTCGAACCAGCCGAACATCAGGGTCGGGCGCAGGATGACCGATGGAATGCCGCGCGCGGCGACCCGTTGCTCCTGCTCACGCTTGGTGCGGGTGTAGTCGTCATCGGCCACCGAACAGACCACCGAGGAGCTGACGTGCACCGTGTAGGGGACGGCGTGGCGCTCGATGGCATCCAGGATGAGGTCGGTGGCCGTAATGTTGTTGCGCACGAATGGCAGAGGATCGGTGCCGCCGATCTGCGCCTGCAGCATCACCACGGCGTCGGCACCGGCGAAATGGCGCTCCCAGGCGCCCGGCTCTGCCAGGTCGGCGTGTTCGGTCACCACGTCTGGATGCATGCGTCCCAGCACCTCGAGATTGGCGGCGTGCTTGTCGATCACCACCAGCCGGCGGTAGCCCTGGCGCCTGAGGATGGCGACCAGGTTCTGGCCGACCAGGCCGGCACCACCGGGAATGATGATCTTCTGCTCCAGCTCGGAGCCCATTGCAGCGCTCACAGCGAGATCCTGTTGAAGAGGGTCTGCGGTAGCAGGCGGATCACCGTCATGATCAATCGCCAGAAGCCCGGGGCATACAGCACCGGGGTGCCGCGGCCGATGCCGGCGACGATGCGGCGCGCGACCTGGTCCGGCGTTGCCCACAATGGGCCCTTGCGCAGGTGGGCCGTCATCGGCGTGTCGACGAACCCCGGACGGATGTCGACCACCGCCACGCCCTGCTTCGCCAGGCGTTGGCGCAGGCCACTAAGGTAGGTGCTGACCGCAGCCTTGGCGGCGCCGTAGACGTAGTTGCTCTGGCGGCCGCGGTCACCGGCCACCGAAGTGATCACCGCCAGCGCACCGCTGCCAGCGTCAGCCAGGCGATTGGCAACAGGCTCCAGCAGGGCCAGGGTGGAGGTGCCATTGGTGGCGAACTCGGTCATGCAGGTCTCCACCGAGGCTTCGCAGGCTGCCTGGTCGGGCAGCGTGCCATGTGCAACCAGCACCACATCCACCCGTCCCAGCGCCTGCCAGGCCTGCGCCAGCAGCTCGGCGTGAGCGGCCAGATCGTTGATGTCCATCGAATAAGTGTGCGTGGCGCGTGCACCACGCACGCGCAGGTCGTCGGCGATGGCGGCCAGCCTGTCGGCGCGGCGCCCAACCAGGAACAGCCTCGCGCCGCGTGCGGCATAGCGCCGGGCAACGGCTTCGGCAATCGCGGACGTGGCGCCGACGATGAGGACGTTCTGCATGCTTACTCCGTGACCCGGCGCCAGAAGCCGGACGAGAAACGTGGATCGATGAATCGGCTGAAGTCCTGCCAGCGCGGGTACGCCTGCTGGAACGAGGCGGCAGTCATCCGCGCATCCTTGGCCGGGTACTGGGCACCGCCGGCGGCATCGACGATCTGGTCCAGGCGCCGCAGCAGGGCCCACAGTGCCTCGCCGGTATTGGGGAAGTCCAGGGCCAGGGTGGTACCCGGGCGCGGAAAGGACAACATGCCAAGGGGCGGCCGCGTGCCGAACTGCTTGAGCACCGCCAGGAACGAACCCTGGCCACTGCGGGCGATTTCCTGCAGCAGGGCGGGAACTCCATCCGCGGCCGCGTGCGGTGGCAGCACGCACTGGTACTGCACGAAGCCAGCCGGACCATACATCCGGTTCCACTGGCTGATGCCATCAAGCGGATAGAAAAAGGGCAACAGGTGTGAGACGTGGCGCCGGCGTTGCGCCGGCTGGCGCCAGTAATAGAGCGTATTGAACGGGCGCAGAGTGAGCCGGTTGACCAGTGATATCGGTGGTATCAGCGGCATCGACCACTGCCGCCGGGGCGTGGCTGGACGTTCGTCGGCCGGCTGCGCGGCATGGTTGGCACGGGTGAAATGCCCACGGCCGAGGGCGCGGCCACGCGCCAGGCAGTCGATCCAGGCCACGCTGTACTCGTGGCTTTCGCTGCTGTCCTGCGACAGCGCGAAGAAGTCGGCCAGGCCGGAGAACCGGATGTTCTCCACCTCCAGGCTGCTGCCCGGCACGCGGCGCAGCTGCAGCTCGGCATGCGTGATCAGCCCGGTCAGGCCGAGCCCACCCAGGGTGGCTTCAAACCAGCCGTCGTCATCGCCAGGACGGCACGCGCGGCGTTCGCCGTCGCTGCGCAGCAGCTCGAAGGACAGCACGTGGTGACCGAAACTGCCGGCCAGATGATGATTCTTGCCATGCACATCATTGCCGATCGCACCGCCCACGGTGACGTGACGCGTGCCTGGGGTAACCGGCAGGAACCAGCCCTGCGGCAGAACGAGCGCGATGATCTCACCCAGGGTGACGCCAGCTTCGCAGTGCAGCCGTCCGCTGGCCGGGTCAAAGGCGATGAAGCGGTCCAGACCGCGGCAGTCGAGCAGGGTGGCCCCCGGATTCTGGCAGCTGTCGCCATAGCTGCGTCCGTTACCATGCGGCAACGCAGTGCCCTCGAAGGTTGGCAGCGTGGCGAGCCGATCATGCACCCTGACCAGCGACTGTGGCGCGCGCGGATACCGCCCCCAGGAATGCGCGCCGACCCGCATCAGATCGCCACCAGGGCAAACCCGGCGCACAGCACGGCCACCACCTGGCTGGCCCGGTCCGTAGCAGCGAACACGATCGGGTCATCGTGCATGTTGCCGCGATGGGCGATCACCCAGGCGCGGCTGACCCAGTACAGCAGGATCGGGCAGATGAACCACAGTAGCTTCGGGTTGCGGTACAGCTCCACACTGTCAGGGCTGTTGATGTACAACGCCATCACCAGCACGGCGCAGTAGCCGGCGGCAGCGCCCAGCGACTGCAGCAGCGGCAGGTCTTCCACGCCGTAGCCACGGCCGTTGGCGCGGGTCTTGCCACGTGCCAGCACCGCGTGCAGTTCGGTATAGCGCTTGAGCAGGGCCAGCGAGAGGAAAATGAACATGCTGAAGGCCAGCAGCCAGAACGACAGTTCTGCCCCGATGGCCACCGTGCCGCCGATGATGCGCAGGGTGTAGAGGCTGGCCAGCAGCACCACGTCGAGCATGACGATGCGCTTCAGGCGCAGCGAATAGGCGACGGTCAGCACGTAGTAGCCTGCCAGCACTGCGGCGAATGCCGGGCCGCAGGCAAGTGCTACGGCCAGCCCGCACAGCGTCAGCAGCGGGCCCGCAACCAGGCCGTGCAGCAGCGGCAAGCGGCCGGCAGCAAAAGGGCGATGGCGCTTGCGCGGATGGCGGCGATCTGCATCAAGGTCGAGCAGGTCGTTGAGTACATAGACGCCGGAGGCGCACAGGCTGAAGGCCGCAAAGGCCAGCAGCGCATCGGCCACTGCCGGTGCTTCCAGGAAGCGGTGGGCGGTCAACAGCGGAACGAACACCAGCAGGTTCTTCAGCCACTGGTGCGGACGCAGTGCCTTCAACCACGCCTGCGGCCTGGACGGTGCAGGCCAGTGCCCCAGTACCTGCGTGCGTTGCGCTGCGGCGCCCGCCAGTGCGCTGCCGTTGTTGACCACCCAGGCGCCTGCGGCACGGGCCCAGACCGCCAGGTCGACCGTGCCATTGCCGGCGTAGTCGAAACCGCGCTCGCCAAACGCATCCACCAAGGCCTGTGCCTTGCGTGTGCCGGACAGGTTGTGCTGGCCATCGCTGGCGATGATCTGTTCAAACAGCCCCAGATGTGCGGCGATCGGCGCAACCAGCAGCTGGTCCGAGGCGGTGCACAGCACCCGAGGGCGCTGCGGCGTGTCGCGCAACAGTTGCAGTACCTTTGGGTTGTACGGCAGGTGGCATGGATCGATGGTGGCGCGTGCAGCGATCTGCCGCTTCAGTGCGGCCTTGCCCTGCAGCAGCCAGAACGGCAGCAGGAACAGGTACAGCGGATTCCGCGCCAACAGCACCAGCAGCGATTCATACAGAAGGTCCGTGTCCAGCAGCGTGCCATCCAGGTCCACGCACAGGGCGCGTGGACGGGCGACGCTTTCATCAGGGGCGCGTTGACAAGGCATCGGGCAATCAGGCGGTTCAGTCATCCAGCATGATTGTAGCCGGGCGCAGCGAGATCATCGCGGTGATCGGCTCACCCCGCTAGTCTCGTCTTCGCTCCCGCCTGACCTTCGGCGTCACCCCCGGCAGCGGTGCCAGCAGCGCTTCCAGATCCTCGTCGTTGAAGCGCGGGCCGCTATTCCCGCTTCCTTCCAGAATGGTCCCGGCCAGCGCTGCCTTGCGCTGCTGCAGCTCGGCGATGCGCTCTTCAATGCTGCCCGCCGCAATCAGCCGGTAGACGAACACCGGCTGTTGCTGGCCGATGCGATGGGCGCGATCGGTGGCCTGCCGTTCGGCGGCCGGGTTCCACCAGGGATCGAAATGAATGACCGTGTCGGCAGCGGTCAGGTTCAGGCCGACACCGCCCGCCTTCAGGCTGATCAGGAAGATTGGCACTTCGCCCTGCATGAAGCGTTGCACCGGCGTGGCCCGGTCCTGGGTATCTCCGGTCAACGTCACATAGGGCAGCCCGAGCTCGTCCAGCGCCTGCGCAATCAGGGCGAGCATGCTGGTGAACTGCGAGAACAACAGGATCCGGCGGCCTTCTTCCACCATCTCCGGCAACATGTCGCGCAGCAGGTCCAGCTTGGCTGAGGGCGCGCTCCGTTTGCCGGTTTGGCCGGGCAGCAGGCGTGGATCGCAGCAGACCTGGCGTAGCTTGAGCAGCGCATCCAACACCACGATCTGGCTGCGGGCCAGGCCATGACTGGCTACGGCTTCGCGAACCTTGGCCTCCATCGAGGCGCGAACCGTTTCGTAGAGATCGCGCTGCACGCCTTCCAGCGCTACGCTGCGGGTGATCTCGGTCTTCGGCGGTAGCTCCGAAGCAACCTGGTCCTTGCGACGGCGCAGCATGAACGGGCGCAGGCGCTGGGCCAGCAGGTGCGCGCGCTGCGGGTCGCTGCCGCGTTCGATGGGATGGCGCCAGTGCTGGTTGAACTGCTTTTCGCTGCCCAACAGGCCGGGCAGCAGGAAGTCGAACTGCGTCCACAGCTCGCCCAGGTGGTTTTCCAGCGGCGTGCCGGTCAGGCACAGGCGATGGCGCGCATGCAGGGCGCGCAGGGCAATGGCTGCCTTCGATTTGGCGTTCTTGACCTGCTGTGCCTCGTCCAGGATCAGCAGGTGATAGTGGTGTGCCAGCAGCGCTTCTTCGTCGCGCCACACCAGCGGGTAGGTGGTCAGCACCAGATCATGCTCGCTGATGCGCTCGAAACCGGCGGCGCGGTCGGCGCCGTGCAGCACCAGCACGCGCAGGTCAGGGACGAAGCGGGCCGCTTCACTGCTCCAGTTGTGAAGCAGCGAAGTAGGCACCACCACCAGCGCCGGCTGCTGCAGCCGGCCCTGTTCCTTTTCCAGCAGGATGTGGGCCAGCGTCTGCAGGGTCTTGCCCAGGCCCATGTCATCGGCAAGCACGCCGCCAAGGTCCTGCTGCCGCAGGTACTGCAGCCAGGCCAGGCCCCGCAGCTGGTACGGGCGCAGGGAGGCGGCCAGGCCGGCCGGGGGAGCGACCTCCTCCAGCGCCGGGGTCTGCAGCAGGCGTTGCACCAGCGCACGGGTGTCCTGGTGGCCCTTGAACTGCAAGCGCGCGTCCTCCTGCAGTGCGCGCAGGCGGCCTCGATCACGTGCCGACACCCGCAGCGGCGCATCGCGCTGGGTGAACAGGTCGGCCAGCAAGGCGATGACCGGCTTAAGGCGTGCGGCGCGGATCGCCAGATGGATGTTGTCGTCGGCCGACAGCATCACGTGCTCGTCGTCGCCAATGGTGTCGATCTGGCCACGCAGCCAGCGCGGATCGGTCTGCAGCACCGTGTGCAGCAGCGGGGCCAGCGGCACGGTGCGGCCGTCGACCTGGATATCCAGGCCGAGATCGAACCAGCCGTCTTCCGTCTGGCTGGGCTGGATGTCCAGATCGATGTCATCGACCAAGGTGATGCGGTGGCGGAAGTCGTCATCCACCTCCACTTTCCAACCCAGCGCTTCCAGCTGCGGCACGTCCTGCAGCATGAGTCGAGTCCAGGCCTGGCTGCGCAGAACGAACTGCGGTCCTGCGCCCTCCAGCGATGCCCTGGGCGTGGTGTCGCGATGAAGGTGGAAGCCGCGCAACTCGCGCTCGCGACGCGCTTCTTCGGCCGGATCGCGCGGCAGCAGCGCCAGATCGCCGTTGACATCGTGAACGAACACGTTGGGGTCATCCAGGAAGCGCACGTGTTCGTCATACTCGAAGGCAACGGTCGCAAAGTCCGCCCACTGCGAGGGCCCGCGACGGCTCATCCATGCCGGGCGGTACTCGAAACTGTGCAGGCGCAGTACCGGTGTCATCGCGCTGATCTGCAGCGTACGCATCGCGTCAACCGAGCCGGGGCGCGGCAGCGCCGGGTCCATCTGTTGCAGCATCTGCGCCACCACCGGCGCTTCGCTGGGCAGCAGGGGAGGCAGGGAGAGAAAGAAATCCGCATCCTGAATGCTCACATCCAGCAGCAGTTGACCCACCTCCCCCGTGACGGGGTCGAGGTAGCCGGCGGCATTGCCCAGGACCAGGCCCTCGGCATCACCGTCCAGCTGCAGTGAAGGAAACGACAGCAGCGTGCCATCCACCTCGTCAACCTCCCAGTACAGCGTGCCTTGGCGCGGTGCGCCGGTTCGTGCGGGCACGCGATCCCGCCCGCGGACGACCCAGCCGTGGCCGCTGGCAACGATCAGTGCCAGCGTGGCGTTGATGTCGATACGTGGCTCTGGGGTAGTGGCACGGCGCTCCGCCCAGAGCTGGGTGATGATCGACATGTCCAAGGGCGTCAGATAGCTGGGCGGGGTGAGCAGCATCTCGGCGGTGATTTCGGTCCACTTGCCGAACTCGATGCCGCCGTCGGGGCGATGCTTCACCTTGCGCATCAGCACGGACGGGCGATGGCTGATCGTGGACAGCTCGAAGATCACGCCGCTCCGGACCGGCTTGGCAGGCTGGCTGCGCACGGCCTGCCAGCGCGACAGTTCCGCCAGCAGCTGCGGGCGCGCGGGCTGCTCTAGTCCGCCCTCGGTCCCGGTCCACGCCGCGACCTGCCCATCATCTTCGATCGCGCCATCCAGCATGTAGACCACCAGGGCGGCGGCCATGTGTTTGCAGTTCTGGCCGACCGGGCAGGAGCAGTCACCCAGCAAGCGGCTGCGGGGCGTGCGCGTGCTTGCCGTGAGGTCGATCTCCACGCGGTAAGGCCGCGCGGCAGTGCCCTGCACCTCGGCAGTGAGCAGATCGCCGTGGCGTTGCACCAGGCTCACGCCACCCATGCACTGCTCGCTGCGGCCCAGCGTGCCTTTATCGAACCAGCGGGCCAGGTCCTCATCGGTGTAGGGCGGAGACATGGGTTCCAGTGCCGGTGGCGGGCAGCAATCAATCGTCCATTCTATCCAGAGCTCCGCTGCGGCCGGGTCAATGCTGCGGCGCATCCCAGCCCACCGGCGGGGTCCGGCTAGAATGCTCAGATTCTTCCCCGTAGGGCTGTAGAAATGGAACACGCAACTTCCACCGGAAAGCGCAGCAAGCGCTTCGCCAGTGCGGCGGAGGCCCTGCAGGGGGTGGTCGCCGATGGGCAGACCCTGGCCGTGGGCGGCTTTGGCCTGTGCGGCATTCCCGAGGCGCTGATCGCTGCGCTGCGCGACAGCGGCGTCAAGGGCCTGACCGTGATCTCCAACAACGCCGGCGTCGATGGCTTCGGCCTGGGCCAGCTGCTGGAAACGCGGCAGATCAAGAAGATGATTTCGTCCTACGTGGGCGAGAACAAGGAATTCGAGCGGCAGTTCCTGGCCGGCGAGCTGGAGCTGGAATTCAACCCGCAGGGCACCCTGGCCGAGCGCCTGCGTGCCGGCGGCGCGGGCATCCCCGCGTTCTTCACTGCCACCGGCTACGGCACGGTGGTGGCCGAGGGCAAGGAAACCCGCGCGTTCGATGGCAAGCACTACGTGATGGAGACCGCGTTGCGCGCCGACGTGGCGCTGGTCAAGGCCTGGAAGGCCGACGAGGCCGGCAACCTGGTGTTCCGCAAGACCGCACGCAACTTCAACCCTGCCTGTGCGATGGCCGGCAAGGTCTGCATCGTGGAGGTTGAAGAGGTAGTGCCGGTCGGCGCCATCGACCCGGATCAGGTGCACCTGCCGGGCATCTACGTGCACCGCATCGTGCACAACCCGCATCCCGAGAAGCGTATCGAACAGCGCACCATCCGCGCGGAGGGCAACTGAAATGGCGTGGACCCGCGATGAAATGGCGGCCCGTGCCGCCCGGGAACTGACCGATGGTGCCTACGTGAACCTGGGCATCGGCCTGCCGACCCTGGTCGCCAACCACATTCCCGAAGGCGTGGATGTATGGCTGCAGTCGGAAAACGGCCTGCTCGGCATCGGCCCGTTCCCGACCGACGCTGAAGTCGACGCCGACCTGATCAATGCCGGCAAGCAGACCGTCACCGCACGTGCGGGCGCCAGCTACTTCGGCAGCCACGACAGCTTTGCGATGATCCGTGGTGGTCACGTCAACCTGGCCATCCTCGGCGCCATGCAGGTCACCGACAAGGGCGACCTGGCCAACTGGATGGTGCCCGGCAAGATGGTCAAGGGCATGGGCGGCGCGATGGATCTGGTGGCCGGCGTGCAGCGCGTGGTGGTGTTGATGGAGCACACCGCCAAGAACGGTGAGCACAAGATCCTGGCCGAATGCACGCTGCCGTTGACGGGTGTTGGCGTGGTCGACCGCATCATCACCGACCTGGCGGTGTTCGACGTGACTGACAAGGGCCTGCTGCTGGTGGAGGCCGCGCCGGGTGTCAGTGATGACGAGCTGGAGGAAAAGACCGGCGTCGCGTTCCAGCGCGGCTGAAGGTGCAAGGGCGGCCTAGGGCCGCCCTGTTTCTCAAAGGGGTGCCATGCTGTTTCCCCATGACCTGCCCGACGCCGACGTCCAGCACCTGCCGGGCTGGCTGGCTGCGGCCGACGCCGACCAGCTCCTGTCCTCACTGCAGGCCGACGTGCGGTGGGAGGTCCACCGCATCCGGATGTTCGGCAACTGGGTGGATTCGCCGCGGCTGAGCTGCTGGATCGGCGACCCGCAGGCGCGCTACCGCTACTCCGGTGCCGAGTTCGTGCCGCATCCGTGGCCGCCTGTGTTGCAGGCCGTGCGCGAGCGCCTGCGGGCCGAAGGCTACGGCCGCTTCAACAGCGTGCTGCTGAACCGCTATCGCGGCGGCGGCGACTACATGGGCTGGCACAGCGATGACGAGCCGGAGCTGGGGCCGGCCCCGGTGATCGCGTCGCTGAGCCTGGGTGCGGCGCGCCGTTTCCTGCTGCGCCGACGCGACGATCCGGCGCGCAAGGCTGAATTGCTGCTCGGCCATGGCGATCTGCTGGTAATGGCGGGGCAGACGCAGAGGTTCTACCAGCACGCGCTTCCGAAGATGGCACGGGTGCAGGGTGAACGGATCAACCTGACGTTCCGCTGGATCGCGCCGCGCTGATCGATCAGCGCGCGACGTTAGGTTGGTCGGCCTGCCCGCTCACCAGCGTCCAGCCAACCACATCCTGTGCCAGCTGCTGCAGGCCGCGCTCGAACGCCGCGGTCACCGCCGGCACGTCGGTGCTGCCGACCGGCTGCGCCTGGCGGAAGGTACGGTCGGCCACCACGCGCTGGTCGGCGACATGGATCAGCTTGGCGTTGACCTCGATCACCACGGTCGGCGTGGCCTGGCCCTGGTAATCCGATTCGAAGCGGCGCACGTCGGTGGACAGCTTGTAGTCGGCGCGGATGCCGGCAGTGCTGCGGGCCACGCCGCGGATGCGGCCGGAATCCTCGAAGCCACGCAGCAGGGTGTCCTCGATCATGTCGGTGGCCGGCTGCGCCCAGCTGGCCCCCTTGTAGATCTCAAGCTGGGAGGGTGTCGGCCGCACATTGATGCGCGGGCTGTCGACCATGCGCGCGGCGCTGGGCTTGGCCAGCACCAGCTGCCAGCTGGCCTGCGGCCACGCCGGGTCAGCCTTGACCTGCACGGACGGCGAGTACAGCGTCACCGCGGTTTTCTCGCTGCTGCCGAGGATGGAGCAGCCGCCCAGCAGGGTGACCATCGAAGCGGCCAGCAGCAGGCGCGGAAGGGTGGTCGGGCTCATTTGGGTTCGAACTCCTTCGGTGCGTCGCGGCCCAGCAGGTAGCGCGCGGGGTTGTTCTCGAGGCGGTCGCTGACCCGGCGCAGGTCGCGGATCAGGCCGCGCAGTTCGGTCAGCGTCGGGCCCAGCTGGCCAAGGCCATCGTTGGCAAAGCTGTTGATCGCGGCGCGGTTCTCGCCAAGGATCGAATCGGCGTTGCCGGCGGCCGAATCGAGCTTGGCCAGGGTCGTGTCGAGCTTGTCGATGATGCCGGGCAGCTGCTGCACCAGGTTCCTGTCCAGGCGCTCGATGGTGCCGTTGGTGGTCTTCAGCGTGGTGTCCAGGCTGCGGGCGGCATCGCGCGCGCTGAGCAGCAGCGCCTGCGTACCCTGGTCACGGTCGGCCAGGCCACCACTGATCGTCTCCAGGTTGGCCAGCGTCGCGTTGATCGAGGCCACGTTGCGGTCGCTGAGGATCTGGTCCATGCGCTCGACGATGCGGTTGGCCACGTCGGTGATGTTCTGCAGCGCCGAGGGCGTGGTCGGGATGATCGGTGCCGGGTCCTTGTTGACCGTGGTCAGCGCCGGCGACTGCGGCGTGCCGCCGCTGAGCTGGATGATCGACGGGCCGGTCAGGCTGGTGATCGCCAGCTTGGCGCGGGTATCGGTCTTGACCGGCGTGTTGGAGTTCAGGCGGATGCGCGCGACCACCTGGCGCGGGTCGTCGGGCACCAGGTTCAGTTCGGTGATCGAGCCCACCGCGATGCCGTTGTACTGCACCGGGCTGCCCACCGACAGGCCGGTCACCGCTTCGCGGAACACCACGCGGTATTCCTGCCACGTGCGGTCGGAGGAGTACTTGGCGGCCCACAGGCCGAAGGCCAGCAGGGCCAGGCCGGTGATCAGGGTGAACGCGCCGATCAGCACGTAGTTGGCTTTGGTTTCCATGGCTCAGGCACTCTCGATCTGTTCGCCACGCGCGGCGCGCGCGCGGGGTCCGTGGAAGTATTCCTGGATCCACGGATGATCCAGTTTCTCGATGTCGGGCAAGGCGGCGTTGGCCACCACCCTGCGGTCGGCGATCACCGCTACCCGGTCGCAGATCGCATACAGCGTGTCCAGGTCGTGGGTGATCAGGAACACGGTCAGCCCCAGCGCTTCCTGCAGCGTCTTGATCAGGCGGTCGAACGCGGCCGCGCCGATCGGGTCGAGCCCGGCGGTGGGTTCGTCCAGGAACAGCAACGGCGGATCCAGCGCCAGCGCCCGGGCCAGGCCGGCGCGCTTGCGCATGCCGCCGGACAGCTGCGAAGGCAGCTTGTTGATCGCGTCGGCGGGCAGGCCGGCCAGTTTCACTTTCAGCAGCGCCAGTTCGTAGTGCCAGCGCTCGGGCAGTTCGCGGTGGTGTTCCTTCAATGGAACCTGGACGTTCTCACCCACGGTCAGCGACGAGAACAGGGCACCGTCCTGGAACAGCACGCCGGTATTGCGTTCGATGTGCAGGCGGCTCTCGGCGTCGTCGGCACGCGCATCGCGGCCGAGGACTTCGATCTGCCCAGCATCCGGCACACGCAGGCCGAGGATCGAGCGCATCAGCACCGACTTGCCGGTGCCGGAGCCGCCGACCACGCCCAGGATTTCGCCGCGGCGTACGTCCAGATCCAGGTCTTCGTGCACGGTCTGGCTGCCGAACCGGTTGACCAGGCCACGCACGCGGATGGCCAGTTCGTGGCCCTGGTCGTCGCGCATGTCGATGGATTCGGGGAGGGCGGATGTGCTCATGTCACCAGTCCATGTGCATGAACCACAACGCCGCGAAGGCGTCGATGATGATCACCAGCGAGATCGTCTGCACCACGCTGGAGGTGGTGCGCTCGCCGACCGACTGCGCGGTGCCCTCGACCTTCAGGCCCTCCAGGCAGCCGATCAGGCCGATCACCAGGGCGAATACCGGCGCCTTCGACAGGCCCACCAGCAGGTGCCGCACTTCCATCGTCTCGTGCATGCGCGCGATGTACATCTGCGGCGGGATGTCGAGGTCGAACGCACCGACGGTGATGCCGCCGGCCAGGCCGGCGATCATCGCGATGAAGGTCAGCAAGGGCAGGGTGACCAGCAGCGCCAGCAAGCGTGGCAGCACCAGCAGGTCGACCGGGTCCAGGCCCAGCGTACGCATCGCATCGATCTCCTCGCGTGCCTTCATCGCACCGATCTGCGCGGTGAAGGCGCTGGCGGTACGGCCGGCCAGCACGATCGCGGTCAGCAGCACGGCGAACTCGCGCAGGAAAGCGATGTTGACCAGCTCGACCACGTAGATCTCGGCGCCGAAGTCGCGCAGGATGGTCGAGCCGAGGAACGCGATCACCGCACCCACCAGGTAGGACAACAGCGCCACCAGCGGCACCGCATCCAGCCCGACCTGCTCCATCTGATGCACGGTGGCGGTCAGCCGGAAGCGGCGGGGTTCCTTGACCAGCCGCGCCGCCTTGACCAGGTTCTCGCCGAGGAAACTGCACAGGGCCTTGATGTTGTGGCCGGTGGCGTGGACGCTGACACCCAGCCGCTCCAGCGCGGCCAGCACGCCGAAATCGCGCTTGGCCTTGGGCCGGTCATCGGCCACTTCCTCGATGGTGCACACCAGCGCCTGGTGGTCCGGCCGGAACTGCAGCGCGTCTTCGTGGAGATCGGCGCGATGGGCCACGCGCAGCACCTGCAGCACGCCGGCCGAATCGAGCTGCTCGATGCCGGTGGCATCGATGCCGGTCAGCGCGTCGGGAACGCCGCGCAGGACTTCGGCCGCGGCCAGCGCGGTCTTCAAGGTCCAGGTGCCGGACAGGCGGATCAGGCCCGGGTCGTGGGCATCCTGTTCGAGCTGGGGGGCGAGGTTCGGGGTGACGTGGGCCATTCGGGTCGCAGCATAACCGTTCTGTATCGGGCTTCGCGTCGAACTTGGATGAATTTCTCCGGTGGGCCCCAGCGTAGGTAATACTACGGCGCATGTCCGCAGATGCTCACACGATCCCCACGCCCCAGGCCACCTACGCACAGCGCGTGGCCTTCGTTTCCGAGATCGCCGGACGCCTGCACAGCTATGGCACCACGGCCCAGCGCCTGGAAACGGCGGTGGTTGCACTGGCCCGCCAGCTCGATCTGGATTGTGAACCGTGGTCGAATCCCACCGGCATCATCCTCAGCTTCAGCGATCCGGCCCAGGCGATCGGCTCCAGCGACATCACCCGCGTGATCCGCCTGGCACCGGGTGAGAACGACCTGCACAAGCTCAGCGTTGCCGACCACATCGCCGAAGAAGTGTCCAACGGGCGGATGAGCATCGCCCAGGGCCACACTGCGCTGCGCCAGCTGGACAAGGATCCGGGCCGGCGCGGCAAGCTGCGCACCATCCTGTCGTTCACCCTCGGCGCGGCGGGCGTGGCAGGCATGTGGAAGCTGCCGTGGCTGGACATCGCCACCGCCGGTGTCATCGGCCTGATGATCGGCCTGCTCGGCATGGTCACCGATCGCCGCCCGGCCACCCGCGAAGCCGCCGAGGCACTGGCCGCGCTGCTGGCCGGCATGGTCGCCACCCTGGTCGCGTCGTTCATTGGTGCGCTCAACCTCAATACGGTGATCATCGCCTCGCTGGTGGTGCTGCTGCCCGGCATGTCGCTGACCAATGCGGTCAATGAGCTGGCCAGCCAGCACTGGGTATCGGGTACCGCGCGCTTTGCCGGCGCGCTGACCACCATCATGAAGCTCAGCGTCGGCGCGATGATCGCGGTGACCCTGGCCGATGTGCTCGGCCTGGATCCGGTGATCCGGGCCGCGCGTCCGCAGGGGCCGTGGGTGGAGTGGGGCTCGCTGCTGACCGCCGCATTTGCCTTCGCGATGCTGTTCAAGGCCAATCGCCGCGATTATCCGTGGGTGATTGCCGCCTCGGTGGCCGGTTATGCGATCTCCAAGTTCGGCGGCCACGCCTGGGGCGCACCGGCCGGTATCTTCCTGTCGGCAATGCTGCTGACCGCCGGTGGCAACCTGTTCGGTCGCCTGGTCGGGCGTCCGGGCGCGATCATCCGGCTGCCGGGCATCATCATGATGGTGCCCGGCAGCACCAGCCTGCGTGGCGTGCTGACCCTGGTCCAGCAGCAGGACGTGGGCGCCGGCCAGAGCGTGTTCCTCACCGTTCTGAACGTGGTGATGGCGCTGGTGGCGGGCCTGCTGTTCGGCAACCTGCTGATGCCGGCGCGCAAGACACTGTAGAGCCGAGCCCATGTTCGGCTTTGCATATGGATAGCCGAGCGTGGGCTCGGCTCAACATACAGGAAACGCCGGCTTTCGCCGGCGTTTTTCATTGCTCCCCGATTCGGCCTCAGGCCTTCTTGATCAGGAAATCTTCCGGCTTCTTGTTGCCCTTGGCGGTCAGTTCAGCCATCCAGCGCGGCTGCTTGCCACGGCCGGTCCAGGTTTCCTTGGGGTTGGCCGGGTTGCGGTACTTCGGGGCAACCTTGCCCAGCTTGCGGCCGGCGGTCTTCGACGGTGCCTTGGCGACCTTGGCCACCTTGCGCGCGCGCGGGGCCGGGGCGTCGCCGAACAGTTCCTCGATGGTGTAGCCCTCGGTCTTGGCCAGCTTGGTCAGCTGGGCGCGCACCTTGGTGATCGGCCGGCGCTTGGCGACGATGGTCTGCTGCTTCTTGGCGGTACGGATCAGGGCGCCCAGCTCGCGTGCTGACAGGCCGGTCAGGTCAATGCTCATTTACGGTTACTCCGGAAACTAATGTGTGGACGGGACAAGCCAGTCCATGGCGTCGGCGGACAGAATAGAGATGAATTAATCACAGCACAAATGCAGGCAGGACATGCCGTGGCGGCATACCAGCGCCGTGGCGGCGATTTTGACCGGATTATGTCCGCTGCAATATCGGCGAAGGCCGCGGGCAGAAAAAAAGACCGGGGCAGGCCCCGGTCTTTCCACGTCAGCCCTGCAGTCGCTGCAGCAGGGTGGCCTTGTCCAGGCTCTCCGCCTCGCTGGCGCGGCGCGCGCGGTACTCGTAGGTACCGGCGGCCAGGCCGCGTTCGCTGACCACCACGCGGTGCGGGATGCCGATCAGTTCCATGTCGGCGAACATCGCGCCCGGGCGCAGGCCGCGATCGTCGAGCGCGGCGTCCAGGCCGGCGTCGCGCAGCTCCTGCAGCAGGTTGGCTGCAGCGTCGGCCACGGCGGCATCGCCCTTCGGGTTGATCACGCACACCACGACCTGCCACGGCGCCATCGCGTCCGGCCAGATGATGCCGGCATCGTCATGGTTCTGTTCGATCGCGGCAGCCACCACGCGCGAGATACCGATGCCGTAGCAACCCATCGCCATCACCGCCGCCTTGCCGTTTTCATCCAGCACGGTGGCATCCAGCGCTTCGGCGTACTTGCGGCCGAGCTGGAACACGTGGCCGACTTCGATGCCACGGGCGATCTTCAGTTCACCGCCGTCCACGGCACGATCGCCGGCACGCACGTTGCGGATGTCGGCCACTTCTGGTTCCGGCAGGTCGCGGCCCCAGTTGACGCCGGCCAGGTGGAAACCGGCCTCGTTGGCGCCGACGACGAAGTCGGCCATTGCCGCCACCTCGCGATCGGCGACCACGCGGATGGCCTTGGCCGGCGCGACCGGGCCGAGGAAGCCTGGCACGCTGCCCAGGTGCTCGGCGATTTCCGCCTCGCTGGCGAAGCGTTGCTCGTCCAGCCCGGCCACCTTGGCCAGCTTGATCTCATTGACCTCATGGTCGCCACGCACCAGCACCAGCACGAACTGCTGTGCCTCGCCTTCGCCGGCGATCAGTGCCACCGACTTCACCGTGCGCTGCAGGTCGATGCCGAGCAGGGCCGCGACGTCCTCGCAGGTCTTCTGGGTGGGGGTATCCACCTTGCGCATTGTTTCGGTGGCGGCCGCACGCGGTGCCGGATCGGCGGCGATCGCCGCCTCCATGTTCGCCGCGTAGTCCGAACCGGTGGAGAACACCAGGGCGTCTTCGCCGGAATCGGCGATCACGTGGAATTCCTGCGAGGCATCGCCGCCGATCGCGCCGGAGTCCGCCTGCACCATGCGGAAGTCCAGGCCGAGGCGGGTGAAGATGCGGCTGTAGGCCGACTTCATGTTCTCGTACTCGCGCACCAGGCACTCATCGTGCAGGTGGAACGAATAGGCGTCCTTCATCAGGAATTCGCGCGCGCGCATCACGCCGAAGCGCGGGCGGATCTCGTCGCGGAACTTGGTCTGCACCTGATAGAAGTTCACCGGCAGCTGCTTGTAGCTGGACAGCTCGCTGCGCGCGAAGTCGCAGGCGGCTTCTTCGGCGGTCGGGCTGTAGCAGAACACCTGGTCCTTGCGGTCCTTGATCTTCAGCAGCTGCGGGCCGAACTTCTGCCAGCGGCCGGTCTGCTCCCACAGTTCCTTCGGCTGGATGGTCGGGATCTGGAATTCCACCGCGCCAGCCCGGTCCATTTCCTCGCGAACGATGCGCTCGACCTTGCGCAGCACGCGCAGGCCCAGCGGCGACCAGGTGTACAGGCCCGATGCCAGCTTGCGGATCATGCCCGCGCGCAGCATCAGCCGGTGGCTGGTCAGCTCGGCGTCGCTGGGGGTTTCCTTGGTGGTGTGCAGGTGGAACTGGGAGAGGCGCATCGTCGGCTTCGGATAACGGCAGAGACGCCTATTCTGCCAGCCCGGCCGGGGGGAGGGGTATCGGCAGGGCTGCGCCCTGCACCCGCCG
>NZ_KV791372.1:0-13286 GCF_001807895.1 Stenotrophomonas sp. HMSC10F07 | reverse complement strand
TCAGAAGCAACAGCCGAAGCAACAGCGGGTTTCCCGTGGGATGGCGGGGTGGGCCCGGTTGCGGGAGACGCCATGAATACGTCCATGTAGGCTTGGTCGCCGCTTGCTCGTGTGCGCAGGACAGCGCACACGAGCAAGCGGCTGCCAAGCTTACAGGGACGTACTTGCAGCGTCCCCGCACTCCGACACCGCCCCGCCATTCCACGGAATGCCCGCTTTTGACGTTGCCGTTGCTTGCAGCCTCTGCAGGTGCAGGGCGCGGCCCTGCCGATACCCTTAACTGGCCGGTGGGCAGTACGCCTTGATGGCGGCCTGCGCCAGCCCCTTCTGCGCGGTGTGCTGCTCCGGGGTCAACGGGGTATCGGCCTTGCCATCACCATCGGTGTCCTGCATCACCTGGCCACCGCCGTCCAGCAGGGCCAGGTTGGCCCGGGCCGTGCTGCACTGCTCGGGAACCGGCGCGGCCGGGGTCTCGGTGCTGGCCGCGGCCTGCGGGGTGCGGGCCTGCTCGCGGGTCTCGTACTTCTTGCCCGCCGGTGGGGTCTCCGAGTACTGGGTCACGCCATGGGCGTCCTTCCATTTGTAGACGGGACCGGCCACGGCGTTGGCACTGGCCAACAGCAGCAGGCATCCAAGGCAGGACAGGGCACGCATGGCAAACTCCACGGAATGGGCGTAGAACGCCGATTGCAGCATTGGCGCCGAGCACTGGCAAGTCGATTAAACTGGATTCCATGGACCCGATCACACCGCCGCCGCGCTCGCGCACGATTTACCTGTTGCCCAACCTGTTCACCACCGCCGGCCTGTTCTCCGGTTTCTACGCGATCATCGCCGCGGCCAACGGGGATTTCGTCAACGCCAGCATCGCCGTGTTCGTGGCGGCGGTGATGGATGGCCTGGACGGGCGCGTGGCGCGCCTGACCGGTACCAGCAGCGAATTCGGCGTGCAGTACGACTCGCTGGCTGACCTGGTCAGCTTCGGCATGGCCCCGGCGCTGGTGATGTACCACTGGTCGCTGTCGTGGCTGAAGTTCGATGATCCGCTGCTCGGCCGCGTCGGCTGGGCCGTGGCCTTCCTGTATGCGGCCTGCGCGGCACTGCGCCTGGCCCGCTTCAACACGCAGGTGGCGGTGGTCGACAAGCGCTGGTTCGTTGGCCTGGCCAGCCCGGCCGCAGCGGGCCTGATGATGTCCTTCGTCTGGGCGTTCGCCGACGGCAACCTGGGCTGGGATGGCAACCAGCTGCGCTACGTGGCGCTGGCGGTGACGATCATCGCTGCGCTGCTGATGGTCAGCCGTATCCGCTTCTGGAGCTTCAAGGGCGGCGCGGCCAAGGGCACCCGTTCGGATCGCGTGCCGTTCCTGGTGCTGGCGCTGGTGCCGGTCGCCATTGCCATCGCGGTGATCGACCTGCCGCGCGTGCTGTTCGCGGTCGGCATTCTGTACGCCCTGTCCGGCCCGGTGATGTGGGCCGTGCAGCGCCTGCGCAAGAAGCCCGAGGCCGCGTGAGCCAGGACCTGCCCGTGCTGTGGTCGCCGGCCCAGCAGGCCTGGCTGCAGGCCATGGGCTATACCGTCTATCACGACGGCCAGCTGGCCGCCGAGCTGGATGCCGCATTGCAGTTGAGCGTGGCCGAAGCCGAGGCCAGTGTTGCCCCGCCGGAACCGGAGCCGGTGCGGGCCGCTGTGCCGCCGCGCGACGCCCACGCCGCGACCGCGACCGCAGTACGCGCGGAACGCCCGGCTCCGCCGCGCCGCGAAACGCCGGTCAGTGCCCCGGATACCGTGCCGGCGGCTGAGCGCCCGCTGCCCAGCGGCAACGCACGACAGCCGGTGGTACGCCTGCCCGATCGCCTGCAGATCGCGCTGCTGCGCGCGTCCGGCTGCAACCCGAACGACCCGGCGACGCAGGTGCTGATGGACAGCTGGCCGCTGGACCAGCTGCGCCGTGACCCGGCCGCCAAGCGTGCGCTGTGGCCGCAGCTGCGTGCCCTGCGCAAGCGGGGTGCGCGGTGAGCGCGGTGACCCGGCCCGGCCCGGTCAGCCTGCGTGCGCTGCGCGAGAGCGACCTCAATGCCGTGATGGCGATCGAGCTGAGGGGCTATCCTTTTCCCTGGACCCGCGGCATCTTCATCGACTGCCTGCGCGCCGGCTATCCCGGCCTGGCGATGGAGCGCGATGGCCTGCTGGTCGGCTATGGCGTGCTCAGCATCGCCGCGGATGAAGCGCACGTGCTCAACATCTGCATCGACCCGCTGGCACAGTCGCGCGGGCTGGGCCGCCAGCTGCTGCGCGCGATGGTGCAACTGGCCGCCGACCGTGGTGCCCAGCGCGTCTTCCTGGAGGTGCGTCCGTCCAACACGCCGGCGCTGGCGCTGTACCACAGCGAAGGCTTCAACGAGATCGGCCGCCGCCCGCGTTACTATCCGGCCGCACAGGGCCGCGAGGACGCGGTGGTGATGGCGATCGAGCTGGTCGACGGCGACCTGCAGGTGATGCCGCCGCTTTAACGCAGACGGGTTGCCGGCCAGCGGCCGGCACTACCGGTTGCCGCCAACCTTGGTTGGCACGCTCTGCTCACGCCAGGCGCAACGCCAGCACGCCACCGACGATGAGCGACGCTGCCAGCCAGCGCGCGCGTGGTATCCGTTCGCGCAGCAGGAACACCGAGATCAGCAGCGCGAACAGGATCGAGGATTCGCGCAGCGCCGAGATCATCGCCACCGGCGCCTGGGTCATGGCCCACAACGCCATCGCATAGGAGGCGGTGGTGCCGACGCCACCGGCCAGTCCCAGCGGCCAATGCTGCCGCGCATAGTCCAGTACCGCGCCGCCGCGCGTGTACAACGCCCACAGCGGCAGCGGAATGCCCGACAGCAGGAACAACCACAGCGTGTAGCTGAGCGCGCTGCCGGACTGCCGTGCACCCTGCGCATCGACCAGCGTGTAGGTGGCGATCATCGCTGCGGTCAGCAGCGGCAGGCGCAGTTGGCCGCCACGCGCACCCACTGCCATGCACAGGATGCCGGTGCTCACCAGCACCACACCCAGCCACGCTGCAGCGGGCAATGGTTCACCGAGCAGGGTGCCCGCCAGTGCGACCAGGATCGGCGCGCTGCCACGCATCAGCGGGTAGGCCAGGCTCATGTCGACCTGCTGGTAACAGCGTGCGACCAGCCCGTAATAGGTCACCTGCAACAGCACCGATGCGCCCAGCCAGGGCCAGCTGTGCGCGGCGGGAAAAGGCAGGAAGGGCAGGGCGGCGGCCGACAGCAGCGCGGCGCTGCCGGTGACCAGCACGGTGCCGAGGAACTTGTCCGGCCCGCGCTTGACGATCGCATTCCAGCTGGCATGCAGTGCCGCAGCGGCGAGAACCAGCAGGAAGATCGAAAGAGGCATCCGGCGATGATGCCATGCGGCGGAAATGGAAACGCCGGGCATCGCCCGGCGTTTCCGATTCCGCTTGGGTGGGTGCCAACCTCTCCCGGCGTGGTAGGTGCCAACCTTGGTTGGCACGCACCAGAGCGCGGCGTTACAGCTTCGCGCGCTGTTCGCGCAGGCCGGCCAGCTGGGTGTTCCAGTCGGCCAGGCGCACGCGTTCCTGCTCGACCACGGCCGGCGGCACCTTGTCGGTGAACTTGGCCAGCTTGGTCTCGCTCTTCTCCTTTTCGGCTTCGACGCGAGCGATTTCCTTGTCCAGGCGCACGCGCTCGGCATCGAGATCGACCAGGCCTTCCAGCGGCACCAGCAGCTTCAGCTCGCCCACGATCGCGGCGGCCGCCGGCGGTGCGCTTTCGCCTTCGGCCAGCCACTGGATGCTGTCCAGCTTCAGCAGGAACGACAGCGAAGCGCTGAAGCGTTCGATACGCACGCGGTCCTGTGCCAGGCCGGCCTGCAGGCGCAGCGGCACCAGCTTGGACGGTGCGACGTTCAGCTCACTGCGCACGCGGCGCACGGCACTGATCACCGCCTTCAGCCATTCCACGTCGGCCTCGGCCTGGGCGAAATCACCGGCGAATTCGGCGACGGTTGGGTACGGGCGCAGCGACAGCGTGGTTTCGGCCAGGCCCAGGCGCGGGGCCAGCTGCTGCCACAGCTGTTCGGTGATGAACGGCGTGAGCGGGTGCAGCAGGCGCAGCAGCGCTTCCAGCACGTACAGCAGGGTGTGGCGGGTGCTTTCGGCATCAGCCGCGTCGGCACCGTTCAAGGCCGGCTTGCTCAGCTCCAGGAACCAGTCGCAGAACGCGTTCCAGGCGAACTCGTACAGGCACTGCGCCAGCAGGTCGAAGCGATACGCGGCGAAATGGCCCTGAGCTTCGGCGGTGGTGGCGGCCAGGCGCGCGAGGATCCAGCGCTCGGCATCGGTGCGCGGCTTGGGCACGCCGGTGAACGCAGCGCCTTCGGTGTTCATCAGGGCGAAGCGGCTGGCGTTCCACAGCTTGTTGCAGAAGTTCTTGTAGCCCTCGGCGCGGTTCATGTCGAACTTGATGTCGCGGCCGTGGGTGGCCAGCGCGGCGATGGTGAAGCGCAGCGCGTCGGCACCGTGGGCGACGATGCCGTCCGGGAATTCCTTGCGGGTCGCCTTCTCGATCTTCTCGACCATCTTCGGCTGCATCAGGCCGCCGGTGCGCTTGGCGACCAGGTCGTCGATGGTGATGCCGTCGATGATGTCCAGCGGGTCGAGCACGTTGCCCTTGCTCTTGGACATCTTCTGGCCCTGGCCGTCGCGGATCAGACCGGTGAAGTAGACGTCCTTGAACGGGATCTTCCCGACCAGGTTGTCGGTGGCCATGATCATGCGCGCCACCCAGAAGAAGATGATGTCGAAGCCGGTGATCAGCACCGACGATGGCAGGTAGCGGTCGAAGCCGCGCTCGGCCATGGCCTGCTCATTCGGCCAGCCCAGGGTGGAGAACGGCCACAGCTGCGAGGAGAACCAGGTCTCCAGCACGTCGCTTTCCTGATTCAGCACCACGTCGCTGCCCAGGTTGTGCTTCGCGCGCACTTCCTCTTCGCTGCGACCGACGTAGCAGTTGCCGGTGGCGGCATCGAACCACGCCGGGATACGGTGGCCCCACCACAGCTGGCGGCTGATGCACCAGTCCTGGATGTTGTTCATCCAGTGGCGGTAGGTGTTGATCCAGTTCGGCGGCACGAAGGAAATGCTTCCGTCCTCGACCAGTTCCAGGCCACGCTTGGCCAGGTCGTCCATCTTCACGAACCACTGGTCGGTCAGGTACGGCTCGATCACCTGGCCGGTACGGTCGCCGCGCGGCACCTGCAGCTTGTGCGCCTTGGTCTCGACCAGGATGCCCAGGTCTTCCAGTTCGGCCAGCACGGCCTTGCGCGCTTCATAGCGGTCCAGGCCCTGGAAGCGTTCCGGCGCGTTTTCGTTCAGCGCCGCCACCGGGGTGAACAGGTTGATCATCGGCAGGCTGTGGCGCACGCCCACTTCGTAGTCGTTGAAATCATGCGCCGGGGTGACCTTGACCACGCCGGTGCCGAACGCGCGGTCCACGTAGTCGTCGGCGATCACCGGCACGCGGCGGCCAGTCAGCGGCAGCACCACGCTCTTGCCGATCAGGTGCGCGTAACGCTCGTCTTCCGGGTGCACCATTACCGCGGTATCGCCCAGCAGCGTTTCCGGGCGGGTGGTGGCGACGACCAGATAGTCGCGGGTTTCGCGCAGCGTTTCCACGCCGTCGGCATCGCGCTCGACGTGCTCGTAGCTCAGGCCTTCGTCCAGCGTGTAGGCGATCGACCACAGGAAGCCGTCTTCCTCGGCGCTCTCCACTTCCAGGTCGGAAATGGCGGTCTTCAGCACCGGGTCCCAGTTCACCAGGCGCTGGCCGCGGTAGATCAGGCCCTGCTCGTACCAGCGCACGAAGGCTTCATTGACTGCCGCCGACGGCTGCGGGTCCATGGTGAAGGTGCTGCGCGACCAGTCGGCGGAGGTGCCAAGGCGACGCATCTGGCGTTCGATGGTGTCGCCGGACTGCTGCTTCCACTCCCAGACCTTGCCGATGAAGCCCTCGCGGCCCAGCGAATCGCGGGTCTCGCCCTTGCCTTCCAGCGCCAGGTTGCGGCTGACCACCATTTCGGTGGCGATGCCGGCGTGGTCGGTACCGACCTGCCACAGCGTGTCGTAGCCGCGCATGCGGTGGTAGCGCACCAGCGCGTCCATCAGGGTCTGCTGGAAGGCGTGGCCCATGTGCAGGGTGCCGGTCACGTTCGGCGGCGGCAGCAGGATGGTGTACGGCTCGCCCGTGCCGGACGGCTTGAAGTGGCCGGCCTTCTCCCAGGCCTCGTAGAGGTCGGTCTCGAAGGACTTCGGGTCGTAGCTGGAGGCGAGTTGGGTCATGCGGGGGAACCAGGAGGTAATCGTTGAAGGATCAGGGCGCGGCGGCGGCCCATCAAGGGGGCCGGGGCGCGCTCACATGTCGTGCTTGTTCAGGTCGTAACCGGCGGCCTTGTACTGGCGCCAGCGCTCGCGCAGCGGTTCGCGCGCTTCCGGATCGGCCGGCACCACTTCCAGCACGCGCTCGCACTGGCCCAGCCAGGGCTCGTCGCGCAGGTTGATCACCAGCGGACGCGCCGGTGCCTCGGTGCCGGGTACCGCGATCAGTACCAGGGCCTCTTCCTCGTCCATGTCTTCGCCGGCGATCTGGTGCGGGATGTAGGCGTCGTTGTCGAACGCCCACAGCAGCTCGTCCAGCTCCTCGGCCTGGGCCTGGTCACGGGCCAGCACCAGGGTGAACAACCCGGCGTCGTTGGCCTTGCGCGCCAGCTCACAGACCAGGCGCAGCGGCTCGGTCAGGAAGCGGGGCTTGGCGATCAGGTAGAAGTCGGCGCGGGGCATGGCAGGGTCCGGGTCAGGCAGGGGCCCGGCAGTGCCGGGCGAGGCCCCGGCCGGCGTCTGCCGGCCAGGGTCGGGTACGGCATCAGGCGCGGGCGGCCTGGTCCAGCAGCCACTGGCTCAGCAGGCCGACCGGGCGGCCGGTGGCCATGCCACGCTTGCCTTCATCGCTGGCCACGCCGGCGATGTCCAGATGGGCCCAGCGCTGGCCTTCGGCGAAGCGCGACAGGAAGCAGCCGGCGGTGATCGCGCCGGCCCAGCGGCCACCGATGTTGTAGACGTCGGCGAAGCTCGAATCCAGCATCGGCTGGTACTCGTCCCACAGCGGCAGGCGCCAGGCGCGGTCGAACACGTGCTCGCCGGCGGCCAGCAGCTCGTTGGCCAGGTCATCGTGCTTGCTCATCAGGCCGGCGGTCTGGTGGCCGAGGGCGACCATGCAGGCACCGGTCAGGGTGGCGACGTCGACCAGCGCGGCCGGCTCGAAGCGCTGCGCGTAGGTCAGCGCGTCGCACAGGATCAGGCGGCCTTCGGCGTCAGTGTTGCCCACTTCGATGGTCTTGCCCGACATCGAGGTGATCACGTCCGACGGACGATAGGCGTTGCCATCAATGGCGTTTTCCACCGCCGGGACCACCACGACGAGGTTCAGCGGCAGCTTGGCCTTGACCGCAGCGACGAAGGTGCCGATGACGTTGGCGCCACCGCACATGTCGTACTTCATCTCTTCGATGCCGCCTTGGGTCTTCAGGTTGACGCCACCGGTATCGAAGGTGATGCCCTTGCCGACCAGTACGTACGGCTTGGCGTCGCCAGCGCCGGTCCACTTCAGCACGACCAGGCGCGGGCGGTTGGCCGAGCCACGGGCCACGGCCAGCAGCGAACCCATGCCCAGCGCTTCCATCTGGTGCTCGTCGAGGATCTCGGCTTCGGCACCGTCGTGCTCGCCGGCGAACTTTACGCCCACGTCGGCCAGATAGGCCGGGGTGCAGTAGTTCGGCGGCAGGTTGCCCAGCTCACGGGCGAACTCGACACCGGCGGCGATGGCCTGGCCCTGTGTCAGGGCCTGGCTGTCGTCACCGGCGATGGCCAGCTGGGTCAGACCGGCGTCGTCGGCCTTCTTCTTGCCCAGGGTGGCGGTATAGCGGTAGGCGGCGTGATCGGCGGCGATCACCGCCTGACGGATCGCCCAGGCCGCGTCGCGGTCCTTCACCGCCACTTCGGACAGGGTGAACAGTGCGCTGCGGGCAGCACCGGCCTTCAGCGCGCGCACGGCGTCGCCCACGGCCTTCAGGTACTGCGGCACGCCGAAACGGGCGGCTTCACCGAGGCCGACCACCAGCACGCGCGGGGCCGTCACGCCCGGCAGGTCGTGCAGCAGGGTGGTTGCGCCGGTCTTGCCGGACAGGTCGCCACGCTCGGCCAGGGCCGCCAGGCGGCCACCGCTGGCGGCATCCAGGGCCTGCGCGGCCGGGGTCAGGGTATGGTCGGCATACGCGCCGACCACCAGGCAATCAACGGTGGCGGCGGCCGGAGCAACGTGGTTCAGGGTGAATTCGAGGGCCATTGAGCAGATTCCATTGGCGAGTCCGTACAATCGCAGGCCGTTTACGCCCAGACAGTAGACTGGGCGGCACCGCGAACGAACCCCAGAGTTTAAACCACCGCCCCATGCTGAAGCTCGACCGATACCTGCTGGGCGATTTCGTCCAGAGTTTCCTGGCTACCCTGATCGTCCTGCTGGTGGTCAGCGTGGGCGGCGTGCTGGTGGACATCCTCGGCAACATCGCCGACGGACGCCTGCCAGCCAAGCTGCTGTTCTCCCAGCTGGGCCTGCAGTTCATCGCCTACCTGCCGCTGATCCTGCCGCTGGCACTGATGCTGGGCCTGCTGCTGGCCGTGGCGCGGCTGTACCGCGACTCGGAAATGGCGGTCATCACCGCCATTGGTGTCGGCCCCAAGCGACTGCTGCGGCCGCTGCTGATGCTGGTGGTGCCGGTGGTGCTGCTGGTTGGCGCCTGCTCGCTGTGGCTTGGCCCGTGGGCAGGCCGGGTGGCCGAGCAGATGATCATCGAGGCCAACCGCAGCGTGCTGATGGCCGGCCTGGAGCCGGGCCGTTTCACGCCGCTGCCCAACGGCGGCGTGGTCTACCTGTCCTCGATCTCGCCCGACGGCACCGAGCTGGGCAAGGTGTTCCTGCAGCGGCAGAAGGACGACCGCCTGGAAGTGGTGTCGGCCAACAGCGGCCGCATGTACTTCGAGGGCACCCGCCAGCGTTTCCTGGAGCTGGATGACGGCCACCAGGTGGAGGGGCCGGTGGCCGGCGCACTCGATTATCGGCTGGCGACCTTTGCCCGCAACGACGTGGCCCTGCCCGACGGCGCGCAGACCCGCACCGAGGACGACCCGGAACTGATGCCGACCCTGCAGCTGATCGGCGATGCGCGCCCCCAGGCGCAGGCGCAGCTGCACCGCCGCCTGGCACCGCCGCTGATCGCGCTGGCGTTTGCGCTGCTGACCGTGCCGCTGGGCCGCAGCTCGCCGCGCCAGCAGCGCTATGGACGCATGATGCTGGCCCTGATGGCCTACATGGTGGGTACCAACCTGATGTTCATCGGCAGTGGCTGGATCGCCAACGGCAAGATTCCGGCCGCGCTTGGCCTGTGGTGGTTGACGGTGCCGCTGCTGGCGCTGGCGATCTGGATGTATGTACGTGATGGCCGCCTGGGCCGCCCGAAGGGAGCCCGCGCATGAGGCTGCGCCCGATGCGTTTCGACCTGTACCTGGGTCGCTCGGTGTTCACCACGGTGCTGCTGACCTGGGCGGTGCTGGTCGGCCTTGACGTGGTGATGGCCTTCTCCGGCGAGTTCAAGGACATCGGCAAGAACGGCTATACGCTGGGCCATGCCGCCGCCTGGGTGCTGTACACGGTGCCGCGCCGCGCCTACACGATGTTCCCGACCGCCGCGGTGATCGGTGCACTGATGGGCCTGGGCCAGCTGGCGGCGACCTCGGAGCTGACCGCCCTGCGTGCGCTGGGCCTGTCGCGCAAGCGCCTGAGCGTGTCGGTGGCGATCGCGCTGTCGCTGCTGACCGCGGTGATGGTGCTCAGCGCCGAGACGCTGGGCCCGTGGGGCCAGGACCGCGCCGACGCACTGAAGTCCAGCGCCAAGTGGGGCCGTGACATCTCCACCACCCGGTACTCGGGGCTGTGGGCGCGCGAAGGCGACACCTTCCTCAACGCCCAGAGCGGCGAGGAGCAGCTGGTGGGCGACAAGGGCACGCGGCTGATCCTGCGCGACGTGCGCCTGTACCGGATCGCCGAAGACGGCAACATCGCCTCGCTGACCCATGCGGCCACGGCCGAGCATGACAAGGACGGCTGGGTGCTGACCGGTGTGCGCCGCGACACCTTTGGCGAGCGCTCGGCAACCCGTCAGGAAGTGGCACGTGAACCCTGGAACTCGAAGTTGGACCCGGCCGCGCTGGCGACCGGCATCGCCAAGCCGCGCAACCTCAGCGTGTCCGAGCTGAGCACCAGCATTGCCTACCGCCAGCGTAACGGGCTGGATGCGCGCGACTTCGAGGATGTGTACTGGAGCCGCTGGTTCTACCCGGTGAATGTGCTGGCACTGTGCCTGGCGGCGGTGCCGTTCGCGTTCGGGTCGCTGCGCAGCGGCGGCATGGGCAAGCGCCTGTTCCTGGGCATCCTGTTCGCATTGGGCTTCTGGCTGCTGCAGCTGTTCTTCGGCCGCATGGCCGGCGCGCTGAAGTTCGATTACCGCATTGCCTACGCGTTGCCGCCGATCGTGATGCTGGCGGTGTCCGGACTGCTGTTCCGGCGCAAGTCGGGCTGATCCTGGTTGTTGTAGAGCCGAGCCTGTGCTCGGCTGTCACGTGCAGTGCGGAAAGCAGCCGAGCACGGGCTCGGCTCTACAGACAGCGCCTTACCGCTTCGGCATGCGCACCATGCAGGTGCCGCTGACGCGGTCATGCCAGGTCAGGCGTTGGCGGTCGACCCACGCCCACCAGAATCCCAGCCCGCCCAGCAGCAGGGACAGCGTGCCCACCGCAAAGCGCAGCCACAACTGGCCGCGCCGCAACGGCGTGCCATCGATTGATTGCACTTTCAGCCGCCACGGGCGCATGCCCAGGGTCTGTCCACCGCGGCGCCAACTGGCCGTCGCGTACCAGCCCGTGATCGCCCAGCACACCGCCCACAGCAGCCACTGCCAGGCACTGAACGGCGCGATGTTCTCGCGTTGCGCGTGGCCGCTGAAGGTGTAGGCGAGGGTGAACAGCGTGCCGGCCAGCATCCACAGCGCCAGCACCGGCAGTGCGTCGTAGACCATCGCCAGCACGCGCCAGGCCAACAAGGCACGTGGGCGGGGCATTTCGGTAGCGGCCGCAGGGGCCGTGTCGGTGGCAGGGCGGGACATGCGCCGAGCATACGCAAAGCTGGCCGTGCCCGCAGTGGCCCTCGTATCCTGCACGCATGGCCCTTGTCTCCACCCCCGCAGAACGCCGCCAGCTGGTCCAGCAACTGCCCGAGCTTCGCGCCGACGACGGCGTGCGCATCCAGCGCTTCCTCGATGCGATCTGGGCCGAGAACGGCCTGGCCCGTGCCACCCTCGACAGTTACCGGCGTGACCTGGAAGGGCTGGCGCGCTGGATGGATGGGCGCGACGGTGGCCTGGCCGGCATCGAGCGTCCTGGGTTGTTCGATTATCTGGCCTGGCGCACCCGGCATGGCTGGTCACCGCGCAGCAACGCGCGCCTGCTGTCGGCGTTGCGGGCGTTCTTCGCCGATGGCGTGCGCCGCGGCGAACGCAGCGAGGACCCCAGCGCGCTGCTGGACCCGCCGAAGTTGCCACGGCTGCTGCCCAAGGCGCTGGCCGAGAGCCAGATCGATGCGCTGCTGGCGGCCCCGGACGTCGACAGCCCATTGGGCCTGCGTGATCGCGCCATGCTGGAACTGATGTATGCCGCCGGCCTGCGCGTGAGTGAACTGGTGCTGCTGCCCGCGACGGCGGTCAACCTGCGCCAGGGCGTGCTGCGGGTCACCGGCAAGGGCAGCAAGGAACGGCTGGTGCCGCTGGGAGAGGAATCCCAGCACTGGCTGGAGCGTTACCTGCAGCAGTCGCGCCCGCAGCTGGTCGGCAAGGGCAAGGTGCATGCCCTGGCGGATGGGCAGGCCCCGTTGTTCATCGAACCGACGCTGCATGCGCTGACCCGGCAGGCGTTCTGGCATCTGGTCAAGCGCCACGCACAGGTGGCCGGCATCGACCCTGCGCGGATCAGCCCGCACGGGCTGCGGCACAGCTTCGCCACCCATCTGCTCAACCGCGGTGCCGACCTGCGCGCGCTGCAGATGCTGCTCGGCCACAGTTCATTGTCGACCACCCAGATCTACACCCTGGTAGCGCGCGAGCACCTGCAGAAGCTGCACGCCCGCCACCATCCGCGTGGCTGAGTGCCGGGCTGAATCGCTGCCCGGGGCGCTGCCGGGCGTGGCCGCCCGGTACCGGCGGCTGTGTCAGAATCCGGGGTCTTCTTCTGTCGCGGACCGCTCCATGCTCCGATTTGCCATCGCCGCCGTGTTCGGTGCGCTCAGCCTGACCGCCTGCGCCCAGCCGGCTCCGCCGGCCGCCAAGGCACCCGCCGCCGCTGCGGCCAAGGCCAATCCGGCCGCGAATGCGCCGGCCGACCAGGCGGTACGCGCCGCATTGACCGCGTTGAACCCCGGTTTCCAGGTGGACTACATTGGCGCCGCACCGTTCCCCGGCTTCCGCGAGGTCGTCGTTTCAGGCCAGCTTCTGTATGTGTCCGATGACGGCCGCTACCTGTTCCAGTCGCAGCCCTACGACACCCGCGCCAAGGGCCCGGCCAACAGCGAAGGCCTGCTCGGCTATCGCCGCGGCCTGCTGGCCAAGGCCAACCACGGCGATCGCATCGTGTTCGCCGCGCCGAACGCCAAGTACACCATCAGCGTGTTCACCGACATCGAGTGTGGTTACTGCCGCAAGCTGCACCAGGACATCGCCGAACTCAACCGCAACGGCATCACCGTCGAGTACCTGGCGTTCCCGCGCATGGGCCTGGGCAGCAAGGACTACACCGACATGATTTCGGTCTGGTGTGCAGCGGATCGTCGCCAGGCGCTGACCAACGCCAAGCGCGGCGGCAACGTTCCCGCCAGGAACTGCACCAATCCGGTGGCGATGCAGTACGCGCTGGGCCAGCAGCTGGGCGTGAATGGTACGCCGGCGATCTTCGCGCCGGACGGCACCCAGCTGGGGGGCTACCTGCCGCCGGCACAGCTGCGTGCGGCGTTGGAGAAGCTGTCGGCCAAGCGCTGATCGCCGCCGACCTTGTTTCTGTAGAGCCGAGCCCATGCTCGGCTGATGTTTCCGCAGCCGAGCATGGGCTCGG
>NZ_KV791371.1:0-5408 GCF_001807895.1 Stenotrophomonas sp. HMSC10F07 | reverse complement strand
CCGCCATCCCACGGATAGCCCGCTGTTGCTGTTGATGTTGCTGTTGCATCGGCCTCTGCAGGTGCAGGGCTGCAAGCCCGGCCGACCAACCCCTTGATTTCGGGACAATCACCCCTACCCCTTGGCGAGGCCGCACGCGCTGGCGCGGCATTGCACATGGAGCCCTATCGATGACCGAGACCACCCAGACCGAAACCCTTGGCTTCCAGACCGAAGTCAAGCAACTGCTGCAGCTGATGATCCACTCGCTGTACTCCAACAAGGAAATCTTCCTGCGCGAGCTGGTCTCCAACGCTGCCGACGCCGCCGACAAGCTACGCTTCGAGGCCCTGACCCAGCCGGCGCTGCTGGAAGGCGACAGCGAGCTGCGCGTGCGCGTCAGCTTCGACGCCGCCGCCCACACCATCACCATCGAAGACAACGGCATTGGCATGAGCCGCGCCGAAGCCATCGCCCACCTCGGCACCATCGCCAAGTCCGGCACCGGCGACTTCCTGCGGCAGCTGTCCGGCGACCAGAAGAAGGATTCGCAGCTGATCGGCCAGTTCGGCGTCGGCTTCTACAGCGCTTTCATCGTCGCCGACGAAGTGGAAGTGACCTCGCGCCGCGCCGGCCTGGCTGCGGCCGAAGGCGTGCGCTGGACCTCGCGTGGCGAAGGCGATTTCGAAGTGGCCACGGTCGACAAGGCCGAGCGCGGTACCCGCATCGTGCTGCACCTGAAGGACGGCGAGCACGACTTCGCCGAGGGCTGGCGCCTGCGCAGCATCCTCAAGAAGTACTCGGACCACATCGGTCTGCCGATCCAGATGCCGAAGGAAGGTGGCGAAGAAGGCGCCACCGTCGAGTGGGAGACCGTCAACCGCGCCAGCGCGCTGTGGACCCGCCCGCGCACCGAGATCAGCGACGCCGAGTACACCGAGTTCTACAAGCACGTAGCGCACGACCATAGCGACCCGCTGGCGTGGAGCCACAACAAGGTCGAGGGCAAGCTGGAGTACACCTCGCTGCTGTACGTGCCCGGCCGCGCGCCGTTCGACCTGTACCACCGCGATGCGCCCAAGGGCCTGAAACTGTACGTGCAGCGCGTGTTCGTGATGGACCAGGCCGAGCAGTTCCTGCCGCTGTACCTGCGCTTCATCAAGGGCGTGGTCGATTCCAACGACCTGTCGCTGAACGTCTCGCGCGAGATCCTGCAGTCCGGCCCGGTCATCGATTCGATGAAATCGGCGCTGACCAAGCGTTCGCTGGACATGCTGGAGAAGCTGGCCACCGACAAGCCCGAGCAGTACGCCACGTTCTGGAAGGAGTTCGGCCAGGTGCTGAAGGAAGGCCCGGCCGAGGACTACAACAACCGCGAGAAGGTGGCCGGCCTGCTGCGCTTCGCCTCCACCCGTGGCGACGGCGATGCGCAGAGCGTGTCGCTGGCCGATTACATCGGCCGCATGACCGAAGGCCAGGACAAGATCTACTACCTCACCGGCGAGAGCTACAGCCAGGTGCGCAACAGTCCGCACCTGGAAGTGTTCCGCAAGAAGGGCGTGGAAGTGCTGCTGCTGACCGACCGCATCGACGAGTGGCTGATGGGCTACCTGACCGATTTCGACGGCAAGGGCTTCGTCGACATCGCCCGTGGCGATCTCGACCTGGGCGCACTGGAAACCGATGCGGACAAGCAGGCACAGGAAGCGGCAGCAAAGGACAAGCAGGGCCTGGTCGAGCGGCTCAAGACGGTCCTGGGTGACGAAGTGGCCGAGGTGCGCGTGTCGCACCGCCTGACCGATTCGCCGGCGGTGCTGGCCATCGGCGAGCAGGACCTCGGCCTGCAGATGCGCCAGATCCTGGAAGCCAGCGGGCAGAAGGTGCCGGACAGCAAGCCGGTGCTGGAGATCAACCCGGGCCATCCGCTGATCGCCAAGCTCGACGCTGAAGCCGATGGCGCGCGCTTCGACGACCTCGGCCGGGTGCTGTTCGACCAGGCCGCGCTGGCCGCCGGTGACAGCCTGAAGGATCCGGGTGCCTATGTGGCGCGCCTGAACAAGCTGCTGCTGGAGCTGTCGGCCTGATCGAGGCGGTGGTCGCCGGGCATGGCCCAGCGGTGCCTTGGTAGAGGCCAACCTTGGTTGGCGCCCCAAAAGCGTGCCAACCAAGGTTGGCACCTGCCAGGGGCGGCGGTTGGCAGCTACCGAGGCGGGCTGCTCAGGCGTCGCGATCCAGCAGCGCGCCCAGCACCTGGTCCTGGCGGCGGATCACCGTGGCATTGGCAGCGAAGGCCACCACCTCGGCTTTCGCCGCCAGCAGATCTCCCAGCGGCGCGGTGGCATCGGCACCGGCGGGAATCACCGAGGCCTGCACCCCACCCTGCTCAGCGGCGCCACGCTGCAACTGCAGGCGCTGGGCATCGGGGGTCGCCAGATTGGCCACGTTGTGCGCGGCCACCTGCACGCCCTGCTGGGCCGCGCGCATCCCGCTGAGGGCGATTCCCATCACGTTGTCCATGGCGGTCTCCGGGCCGCTCCGCGCAACCCTCCGGACCGGTTAACGGCCGGCCGGCCGCGACCTTGAGTCCACATCGGCCCGACAGGCCCGAGTGGTAGCATATCCCTCTGATTTCAGCGCCTTTTGCCAATGCTCAGTTTTTTCCGCCGCAAGAAGCCCCAGGATGCCCCCACCGCGGAGGCGTCCAAGACCCAGCACTACTCGGCTGAAGAGCTGGCGGCGGCGTTCCCGTCGGCCGCCCCGGCCGAAGACGCACCCACCGCCGCGGTGGTCGAAGCCAATGCACCCGCGCCTGCACCGGAATCGGCCCCGGTCGCCCAAGTGCCAGCTGCGCAGCCGGCCACCGCGCCCGAGGACGTCCAGGCTGAAGCGCTCGCTGCGGCTGCTGTGCTGGCTCCTCTGGCTCCGGTCATTCCGGTCGAGGAACCCACCGCCCCGGCCACCGACCTGCCTGCGCTGGTGGATGCCCCTCCGGCGCCCGCCGGCAAGCCCGGCTGGCGCGAGCGCCTGCGCAACAGCGTCATCGCGCGCAGCTTCGGCGGCCTGTTCTCGCGCAACCCCAAGCTCGACGACGATCTGCTGGACGAGCTGGAAACCGCCCTGATCACCGCCGACGTCGGCGTGGGCGCCACCACCGATCTGGTCGAGGGCCTGCGCAAGCGCATGAAGTCGCGCGAGTTCGCCGACGCCAATGCGCTGCTGGCCGCGCTGCGCGCCGAGCTGATCGCGATCCTGCAGCCGGTGGCCAAGCCGCTGGTGATCGACCGCAATGCCAAGCCCTTCGTAGTGCTCACCGTCGGCGTCAACGGCGTCGGCAAGACCACCACCATCGGCAAGCTGGCCAAGCGCTTCAAGGATGACGGCCACAGCCTGATGCTGGCTGCCGGCGATACCTTCCGCGCCGCCGCCGTGGCCCAGCTGCAGGCCTGGGGCGAGCGCAACGGCGTGGCCGTGGTTGCGCAGGGGCAGAACGCCGATGCCGCTTCGGTGGCATTCGACGCGCTGCAGGCCGGCAAGGCCCGCGGCACCTCGGTGCTGATCGCCGATACCGCCGGCCGCCTGCACACCCAGTCCGGGCTGATGAACGAGCTGGGCAAGATCCGCCGCGTGCTCGGCAAGATCGACCCCACCGCCCCGCACGAAGTGCTGATGGTGATCGACGGCACCACCGGTCAGAACGCGCTGTCGCAGCTGCGCCAGTTCAATGCCGCAGTGAACGTGACCGGCCTGGTGGTGACCAAGCTGGACGGCACCGCCAAGGGCGGCGTGGTGTTCGCACTGGCCCGCGAGTTCGGCATTCCGATCCGCTTCGCCGGCATTGGCGAGCGCCCGGAAGACCTGCGCGTGTTCGACCCGGAAGCCTTCGTCGACGCCCTGCTGCCCGAAGCATTGGGCGCCTGATACACCGTGCAGCCACGCATGGCGTGGCTCTACTGCGATCTGGTAGAGCCACGCCATCGGTGGCTGCCTCCTTCCGGAACACTGATGCCCCGCCAGCCGCACGCCAGCCCCGACACTGCCAAGGAAGACGACTTCGTCGCCCGCCTGCTGCACTGGTTCGACGACCACGGTCGCCATGACCTGCCCTGGCAGCACCCGCGCAGCCCCTATCGGGTCTGGTTGTCGGAGATCATGCTGCAGCAGACCCAGGTGGCCACGGTCATCCCGTACTTCCAGCGGTTCCTGCAGCACTTCCCAACCCTGCCCGAGCTCGCCGCCGCCAGCAATGACGCGGTGATGGCGCAGTGGGCCGGGCTCGGCTACTACGCCCGCGCACGCAACCTGCATGCCGCCGCAAAGCGCTGCGTGGAACTGCACGACGGCGACCTGCCGCGCGATTTCGATGCATTGCATGCCCTGCCCGGCATCGGCCGCAGCACCGCCGGTGCGATCCTCAGCCAGGCATGGAACGATCGGTTCGCGATTCTCGACGGCAACGTCAAGCGCGTGCTCAGCCGCTACCACGGCATCGACGGCTTTCCCGGCCTGCCGGCCATCGAGAAACAACTGTGGGCGATTGCCCAGGCGCACGTCGCGCAGGTGCCGGCCGGGCGCATGGCCGATTACACCCAGGCGCAGATGGATCTGGGCGCGACGGTATGCAGCCGGGCCAAGCCGGCCTGCGTGATCTGCCCGCTGCAGGACGCGTGCGTGGCGCGGCGCGAAGGCCGCACCGCTGAACTGCCCACGCCCAAGCCCAGCAAGACCCTGCCCGAACGCGAAGCGGTCGCCCTGCTGCTGCGCGACGCCCAGCAACGCGTGCTGCTGCAGAAGCGACCGGACACCGGCATCTGGGCGCAGCTGTGGACGCTGCCGCAGGCCGAGGCCGGCAGCGACCTGCAGGACTGGTTCGACGCACATGTCGACGGCTCGCTGGAAGATGCAGAGGAACTGCCGGTGCTGCAGCACACCTTCAGCCACTACAGGCTGCACCTGCAGGTATTGTCACGGAAGGTGCGCGGCCTGCGTGTGGAAGAACCCACGCTGCGCTGGGTCGCCAACGACGAGCTACCCGCATTGGGCCTGCCGGCACCGATCCGCAAACTGCTCGACGGCGCCACGATCAAGACGCCGAAACGAACTCCCAAGAAATCCCGCAACCACGAGTGAGTGCCATGCCCCGAACCGTCTTCTGCCAGTACGAACAACGCGATGCCGAGGGCCTGGACTTCGTGCCCTACCCCGGTGAGCTGGGCCAGCGCATCTTCAACAACATCGGCAAGCAGGCCTGGGCCGCGTGGCTGGCGCACCAGACCATGCTGATCAACGAGAACCGGCTGTCGCCGCGCACCCCGGAGCATCGTGCGTTTCTTGAAGGCGAACTGGTCAAGTTCCTGTTCGAGAAGGACGCAGAGAAGCCGGCTGGCTTCGTTCCGGAAGCCTGACCTGCCGGTAGCGCCGGGCCATGCCCG